>CAYWVE010000021.1:0-4776 GCA_964461775.1 uncultured Candidatus Saccharibacteria bacterium
GATCGCAAGATCAACAAGCAAAGCTGGGACGAAGTACTGAATGCTCCCGCAGAAGCCGGAGCGCAAACAGAAGCAACCGAGGCCGATGTAGCCGAAGCCGTAGCGGCTGAGGCAGAACGAGAGGCGGAAGCTGCCGAAGGAGCAGAGACTCCGGAGGTGATGGAGGTTGAAAAAACCGAAGAGGTAGCCGAAGATAAGAGCGATGATACAAGTACCGACGACACCACTGCCGAGCCAGCTGAAGCCGAGCAGCCAGAAGTGGCCCAAGAAGCCAACCCAGAAGCTGGAGAAGCTACTGACTCAAAGGGGGAGTAGGGTTGTTGTTGGTGTAGACGAGGCGGGCCGAGGGGCCTGGGCTGGCCCGGTGGTGGCCGCCGCGGTGGTTTGGCCAGTTGGGCAACCCCTACCAAAAGAACTAAACGATTCTAAACAGATGACACCGCTGCAAAGGGAGCGGTGTTTTGTTTTGATACAACAAGGGGCAGTAGCGGTGGGCGTGGGCCGGGCGGAAGCGGCTGAGGTTGATGAGCTGGGGGTGGGGCGAGCAACACATTTGGCGATGAAGCGAGCTATCGCTGGCATAGGTACTGGCATAGACATGATTCTGGTAGATGGGTGGCGGTTGGAGTTTGAAGTGGCACCGTCGATCGGGGTGATAGATGGAGATTGTTATTGTGTATCGATCGCAGCAGCTAGTGTGGTGGCCAAGGTGACTCGGGATAGATGGCTGGTAGAGATGGAGGTTGCGCATCCGGGTTTTGGCTTTGCCCAGCACAAGGGCTATGGTACCAAGTTGCACCAAGAGATGATCGCTCGTAGTGGTATTTGTTTTGAGCATCGGCGGAGCTTTGCTCCGATCCGGCAACATTTAATTGAAGCGGGGGTGTAGGGGATGCAAAAGAAAAGACTAGGGAGATGGGGTGAAGAGACGGCCGCCCAATGGCTGATGGATCTAGGGTACCGGATTGTGGCGCGCAACTTTGCCACTCCTTTTGGGGAGATAGATATAGTAGCTCGGAGGGGAGGCGAGCTGTACTCGATCGAGGTTAAGACTCGGAGTACGGTGGATTTTGGGACCCCGGCAGCTGCCGTGACAGCGCGCAAGCTGGAGCATATGCGGAGGGCCACCGAGGCGTATCTGGGATCAGTGGGGTGGTCCGGCGCGGTTTGTTTGGGAGTGGTGGAGGTAGATGCTCAAGGGGCTTGTCATCTGATCACAGAGATCAGCCTGCCTTGACTACTGAGGGCTCGTGGTGTAGGCTGGAGCCACTAAGATATATTAGAAGAAGGTGGGTTTGGATTATCAAACCTGCCTGTTATCATTGGAATAGCTAACTTAAAGAGAATTATGGGATCAGAGTTTCTTGCAGCAATAAATCAGATAGCCGAAGAGAAGGGCATATCCAAAGAGGCCGTTCTGGAGACGATCGAAGCGGCTTTGGCAGCTGCCTATAGAAAAGATTTTGGTCAGCGGGATCAGATGGTGGTAGCGGAGCTGGATCCAAAAACCGAAAAGTCTCGGTTGTTTGTGGTGCATAAGATTGTGGAAGAGGTAGAGGATCCGGTAAAGGAGCTAACTCTGGAAGATGCCAAGAAGATCGACCCCAAGGCTGAGGTGGGCGGAGAGATCCGCGAAGAGGTGTTTCCTCCAGCTGAATACGGGCGAGTGGCGGCCCAGACTGCCAAGCAGGTGATTTTGCAGCGTCTGCGTGAGGCCGAGCGGACAATGATTTTTAACGAGTACAAAGATAGAGAAGGTCAGCTGATCAATGGTACGGTCCAGCGGGTGGAGGGCAATGTAGTAATGATAGATATTGGTAAGGCTACTGGGATCTTGTTCCCATCGGAGCAATCACGGGCCGACCGGTATTATTCTGGTCAGCGGATGAAGTTTTACATAGTAAAGGTCGACGATATGGCCAAGGAGCCTCAGGTGCTGCTGTCGCGCTCTCACCCAGAAATGATTCGTCGCTTGTTTGATATGGAGGTGCCAGAGATCGCAGCCGAGACAGTGGAGATCATGGGTGTAGCGCGAGAAGCTGGAGTACGCTCTAAGGTAGCCGTGCGCTCGCTGCAGGATTCGGTGGACCCGGTAGGATCCTTGGTGGGTCGTCGGGGGGTGCGCGTGCAGGCAGTGATGGCCGAGATCGGCGAAGAGAAGATTGATATTGTGCTGTGGAACGAAGACGCAAAGCAATATATCATCAACGCTTTGTCTCCGGCTCAGATTAAGGAAGTGATCTTGGACGAGCCGGCTAAGAGCGCCCTGATCAAAGTGGAAGACGATCAGCTGTCTTTGGCCATTGGTAAGGCCGGGCAAAATGTTCGGCTGGCCAGCAAACTGACCGGGTGGATCATAGAAGTCGAAAAAAATGCACAGAGACCTGTGGTGGCCGAAGAGTCGGAGGCGGGCAGTGACGGTGAGGTGGCAGCGGATGAGGACAAGCCCGTGGAAGCGGAAGCCGAGCAAGAGGTAGCCGAAGCGGAGGTTGTCGCCGACCCGGTAGTAGCCGAAGAGACACCAACCGAAGTGGCTGAAGCCGGTGAAGAGGCAGCAGCAGAGGAAGATACCACACAAGCTTAACCAATAGAGAGGGGGAAAGATGGAAAATTACTTTTTGGACAAATTTACAACCAACGCAAAGAAGGTGCTGACTAACGCTCAAAAGCTAGCTCGGGAGCTAGGGGATCTGCATTTGGGTACAGAGCATGTTTTGTTGGCGATGATGAATGTGCGGAGCGGCACAGCTTATGAATTGCTCAGTGAGCTGGGGATCAGCGCTGAGAAGCTAGAGATGGCGCTTAACTTTTCGCAACGGATGGGATCGGCCAAGGTTGGCCTGACCTCTAACGCCAAGAAGTTGATCGAAGGGGCAGTGTTGATCGCGGCTCAGTATGGGAGCTTCTATATCGGTACCGAGCACCTACTCTTTTCCCTCACCCAAAACCGCGGAAGCAAGGCTTATAGTGTGCTTCTAGAAATGGATGTAGACCCAGCGGTGGTGGCGACCGAGGTGGTGCAGCGGATAGCCGAGTCGGCCGACCGGGACCCTAAGGTGCGAGTGGCTGCTAATCAAAATCAGAAGAGCGTAGACAAGAACTCGTCGACCCCAACCCTGGATCAGTTTAGTATCGATCTGACCGCCATGGTGCGTGAGGATAAAATAGACCCCGTGATTGGTCGGGACAAGGAGATCGCTCGGGTGATCCAGATTTTAAATAGACGAACCAAAAATAACCCAGTGTTACTGGGTGACCCGGGTATTGGTAAAACAGCCATCGTGGAGGGTCTGGCGTTGCGGATCGTAGCCGGAGATGTGCCAGACAACTTGCAGGACAAGCGGATCATGGCGATTTCGCCATCGGCTTTGGTGGCGGGTACCAAGTATCGGGGTGAGTTTGAAGACAGGGTCAATCAGATTGTAGACGAGGTGACCGAGGCTAAGGATGTGGTCTTGTTTATCGATGAGCTGCATACATTGGTGGGGGCGGGTAGTGCCGAGGGCAGCTTGGATGCGGCCAATATACTGAAGCCGGCATTGGCACGAGGATTTTTGCAGCTGATTGGTGCTACTACCATCGATGAATATCGGAAAAATATTGAAAAAGATGCTGCGCTGGAGCGCCGGTTTCAACCAGTGATGGTTAGTGAGCCTAGCCCTGAGGATACGACTCGAATCATCAAGGGGGTAAAGCCAAACTACGAGGAGTATCACAAGGTAACCATTACAGACAAGGCGATCGAAGCCGCAGTGAACTTGTCGGTGCGGTATATCAACGACCGTTTCTTGCCAGACAAGGCGATCGACCTTATTGACGAGGCTGCCTCGGCGGTACGGATTGCTGCTGGGATATCCTCACCAGAAATTGCTGGCAAAGAGAAGATGGAACTGTCTGAGTTGGTGGCTCAAAAGGAAGACGCGATTGATCGTCAAGATTTTGAAGAGGCAGCCAAGCTGCGGGCAGCCGAGATGCGGTTGCAGAAAAAGATCGAGCAGCTTCAGAAACAGCAGGCCAAGGCAGGCAAAACCGGTTGGCCGGATGTAGATGCCAAAGACATTGCTAGTGTGGTGGCTCAATGGACTAATATTCCAGTGGGAAGCTTGGCCGCTGAAGAGATCGAGCAGCTGCATGATCTGGACAATATTTTGAAAGCACGGATTGTGGGTCAGGAAGAAGCAGTGGGAGCCATCGCCTCAGCTATCAAGCGTTCGCGTGTTGATATTGGTAACCCTAATCGACCAATGGGTTCGTTTTTGTTCTTGGGCCCAACCGGGGTGGGCAAGACCGAGCTAGCGCGGGTGTTGGCGGAGCAGGTGTTTAAAGACAAAGATGCTCTGATCAAGATCGATATGAGCGAATTTATGGAGCGGCACAATGTGGCTCGATTGGTAGGAGCTCCTCCGGGATATGTAGGCTACGAAGAAGCCGGGAAGCTAACTGAGGCAGTACGACGCAAGCCTTACTCGGTAGTGCTGATGGATGAGGTAGAAAAGGCGCACCCAGAGGTTATGAATATTTTGCTTCAGATGCTCGAAGATGGCTTTTTGACCGATGCCAAGGGGCGCAAGGTGAGCTTCAAAAATACAATCGTGATCCTGACCTCCAATGTGGGGACCGAAGTGCTGAATCAGCAAGCAGTGCTTGGATTTAAGGGCGGCGGTGCCGCCTCAGGGATGGATTACGAGACTGTCCGCGAGCAGGTGATGGACCAGGTAAAGAAAAGGTTCCGGCCGGAGATATTGAATCGGTTTGATAAAATCATCGTCTTCCAGG
>CAYWVE010000022.1:0-9044 GCA_964461775.1 uncultured Candidatus Saccharibacteria bacterium
CGACCAGGATTGGTCTAAAAGCTCCAGCAGCTCAGCCATGCCATCGTCGGAGACAATATTGCTAGGCATAGTGACATCGGTCACCTGAGCTTGGGCAATAGTGCCAGTACCTGAGCCAAACAGATTGTGCCAGTACCCAAACGACTGCAAGAAGCTCAAGCCGGGATTGACCACGGTAACACCCCGATAACTAGCCACCAACGACTGGAGCTGGCTAAAGCCATCGCGCACCGGTATGAGCTGCAAATAAAACTTATTGGACTCGGCATAAAGAAAGTATTTGTAATCGAAGCGAAAATCGCGCAATGCAGTGAGGTGATCGATCAGCCGTGCAGTGCGGCCGTAGGAACGATCGGTATCAGCGATGCCCGCGGCAACCAACTTTTCCTGATACTGAGTCAGATCGGCTACGACTTTTTCTAGCAATTCTAGAGCCGGTGTATCAAACATCTCGCGAGTGAGCTCGATGTCTTTTTCGAAAATGTTGGTAGGTGGGTGCGCTAAGTAGATGTCGATCAACGCATTTTGGAGCTTGGTCAGAGTGGCGGCGAGGTGGCTGAGGACTTTGAATGCTTCGTCGGCAACCCGGGGGTGCGTTGGAGCAATATCGTGGTGCACAAACTCGCGCCGAGAGCTAATGGCAGCACTAAAATACGGTACAGAAAAAACCCGAACTCCGTCGTCGAAAAGAGTGTCTTCGACATAAAAAGGATGCGGGGTAAACAAATGATACTGCTCTGGCTGAGCAATGGTCCGCAGGCTGGGTGCGGTAATTATAGTAATGTCGGCATCTGGCTGGAACGAGGCTGGTGTATCGGTAGTAGCCAGCACTTGCTCCCACTCGTAGGACTCTTCGCTGGTTAGATACAGCTTGGAGGTGTCGGCGCCGTCACGAGCCTGCCATGCAGCCAGCTTGATGAAGAGTTTGGAGCTAGCCGGGGTAGGCTGATCGAGCTCGAGCAAGCGATCTTCCAACCCGATAGTGTAGGCCGAAGGCAGGTGAGCTTGTACGCCAATCTGTAAGCCCAATTTGGCGCCAAGCATAGGCCAATCGACAATTCGAAGCCAGTTGGGAGGCAGCACAACCAGGCTTGGGCGCTCGTGTGCGGCTTGCTGCAAGGCCCAAGCTAGGTCGTCGATGGGGTGGTGATTTTCGACCAAGCGAATTGGCTGGTCGGAGCTAGGCAGCTGTGGCACGGGTAGATCGAGCTGAGCGGCAAAGTAGTCGGTAAAGTGTGCCTCGCTGGTGAGCTGGGGAAGGTCGATGGCTGGGAGTGGATCGGCAAAGAGCCAACCCCACGACCAATCGAGCTTGGGCAATGCCGCTTTTATTTTGGCCAATACTGGCTCGGGCAAGGCTTGGGTGGCGCCGACTAATAGCAAAAAGAGGTGAATATTGGCCCGAACATCGTCGATGGCGCGGTGCGAAGGTTGATCGGCCAAGCCAAACCGATGCGACAAACTCTCTAACCCATACGAGCTCTGCGCAGGTAGGATGGTTTGGGCGAGCTCGAGTGTGTCGAGCAAGGGATTGGTAAGATTGAGCCCTTTGGCGTTGAGGAAGTCTATATCGAAACTGATATTGTGCCCCACTATAGGTAGATCGCCCACAAAAGCTTGGATCTGCTCGTGAACAGCAGCTAAGCGGGGCTTGCCCACCAGCTGTTCCGGGGTAATACCGGTAAGGCTCACCACCAGAGCCGGGATGGCGACTTCGACACTAAGCAGCAGATCGATCTCGGCCAATTTGCGGCCGGCCATATCGAACTTGATGGCTGCTACTTCTATAGCATCATCGGTAGCCGGATTGAATCCGGTAGTTTCGATATCTAGGCAGACAAATTCGGAATATTGCATAGCTTAGGGGGATCTGGTCAGGATAACATCGACCACCTCGGGGGTAAAACTACCCACCCGGACAGAAGTTGGAACTTCGAACATACCGGGAACGATCGTAACTGTGGCGCTGCCAGAGAGGGATTGAGAGAGGTCGATATTTAGCTTGATATCATTGCGCGATAGCTGGCTGAGTGTAGCTTGATCGCCGGTCAGCACCACTCGCACCTGGCTAGGTGATACGACCGAAACGCTAAAGCCATCGGCCAGGTTGATAAACTGTGGGCTAAGGCTAAACTCTCGAGACGACTCGGCTAGCTCGATTATTACCTGCGCTTCTATCAGCGGATCGCCTGCTAGCTGAGAGTTGCGGGGCAGCTCTAGCCCGACTCGTTCGGAAAAGTCCTGGCGATGGTCGGTGAGGTTGATAGGAGTAGACAAAAGCTGGTCCAGAGTAGCCAGCACCTCGGCGGTACCAGTGATGGTGACCACCGGGGGGTTGAAGCGGACTTCGCGGACAAAGTAGCCACTGGGAACTTCGCCACTAAAGATGGGGCGAATCCCCAACGAACGCGAATTGGCCCCGGGTTGAATCGTGGCGGTGATACTGACGACGCCTGGTGCTGTGGTAATGGTAGAGATTGTACTTTGGTTGGCATCGCGCACGACCAGAACGCTAGGCTTGGTAATGGTAGCCCGGGCACCGGCTAGATCGACTTCGGCCCAGACAGTGTCGATCAGACCCAACGCAGCGGGGCTCCCGATCAGCTCAACCTGGCTGGGATTGGGGACAACCGACTGCACCACGAACCCATCGGGCGGGAAGGCGCTGACGATGGGGCTGACGCTAACCAGCTTGGTAGTGGCCGGGCTGGCGCTGACCGGGATATTACTAGGGGCAAAGCGCAAAATCCGAAAATCGTCTGGCAGATTTATGGGGTATAGATCGACGGTGCGCGTGGTACCCGAGGAGATAGATCTGGCATTGAATCCAAACTGGATGTTGTCTGGATCCACCTGGGTGCCTCGCAGAGCCGGTGCAGCTAGGGTTACCTCCACGGGCGGTAGGATTTGGTCTATACCTAGACCAGAAGCAAGATTTTGCGGGATGATCGTAGCCTGCAGGGTGATGGGCTGGGTGGAAAAAGCCTGAACATTGACCCAGAGCAAGACAGCGGCTAGGGCGAGTAATCCGCGCATGATGATAGGCCAGTAAGCTTGCATTTAGCGGTGAGGTTGGAAGACGAGTATGTTTTGGAGTTGGCGCTTGAGCTCGGGTGGGGTGAGGCCGCCATAGATCTGATCCCGATATAGTAGCGAAATGCCGGCTAACGCCTTGCTGTATACCACCACCACAGCTCCCATATCTTGCGCGACTTTGACTATGTCTGGGTTGGTAGTGTGAAACAGCACTTTGGCCTGTGGCCGCCACAGGCTAGAGCCAGCCGCTACGATGCGATCCCCCTCTACCACTACAGCGCCTTTGGACAATACCGATCCGCTAGAGAAAAAGTCGATGAGTAGCTCGGCACGGATCTTGGTATCCATGCGGGTACCGTTGGTAACCAAGCGAGACACGGCACGATCGTGCTTGATGATGATAAGGGCAGACTTTTCGGAACGAGTCAGTACGGCCATGGCCTCGCTGATACTGCTGACCATTGTCTGTGTATCGGCGATGGTGTGGGGGTGGGGCCGGTGGTCGTGAGTGGCTTTGGGCAAGGCGACCTCTAGTAGATTTTTGATATCTGGAGCATAGAGGCTAGCGACCGAAAGAAGACTGATAACAAACAAACTACCCGCCAAGTATGCCAGTGCAGTGAGACCTGCTAATTGGGCAAGCAGGAGCACAAGCAGGAGCAAGACTAGGCGAGGAAATATTTTGATAATGTCGCTCTTGTACAGACGACGATAGATCCAGTACAGCAGCCAAAAGACTAGGACGATGTCGACGATGCCGAGCAATCCAAACTCACGGGTCATTACCAACCAAAAAGCAGTGGCATTGGACACCAAGTGATCGCCGATGAGGCCAAACTGGCTTAGAAGGTAGTTGAAAATATCCATAAATGGTCGGTGGTACGGGCTGGTGATGAACCGAGGTTGGCCTAGCGTGGAGTGTAGCCCTGGATGGCTTTGAGCACCTGCGAGCTGGCCGAGAGAGTTTCGAGTGTGAGCACCTGAGTACGGGAGATTAGCAAGTGGTCGGTAGGGGCATGTACTTCCCTGCCAAGCTTGACCAGCGATATATCGGTGGCAGCTGTGCTACCAGCCAGTACGCTGGGGTCGGTAAGGTAAAATACATGCTCTAAGCGCAGGTAGTGCTGGCCTTGGCTGGTGAGCTTGCCAAAGTAAACCTGACCAGAGGTAAGGGTAACGGCACGATACTCAGAGCTGCTGCCAGAGTTGCTCCACCATGTGTAGCCGGCAAAGATTAGGGCAATAGCCGCCACTAGGGCGGCTAAGATCAGCGGTAGGTTGTAGCCTTTGGCCGAATTTGCCATGAAATGCAATGCGAGTTAGCTGCCGATAAGGATCACGATCTCGGCACGAGCTGCTGCTTCTCCCTCTGGCAGCTCGGTAGTAACCCGAGCACCTAGCTCCTGCTGCAGGGCTTGGACCAGCTCTGGCTTGGCTCCGTTGGTGGTATCGACCAAAGTGTAGCCGGTGTAGCTGGTGTTGGCGGCTTTGCCTAGGCGGGTAACATTGAAGGAATAGTTGGCCATTAGGCGATCGCGAATGCCAACGGTGGTACCGGAAGTAGCGGTGCCATTGCGCAGCTCGATGGTTAGCCGATCGGCTTCGGTGGTAGGTACAGCAGTAGCCTGATCGCTAAAGAAAATGGGGCCGACATTTACAATTTTGTTGCCATCTTCATCGAAGATGATAGCTTTTCTGGCAGTCTGGAAAATAATTAGCTTGTCGCCGTTGTTGGCGGGAGTGTAGAAATCTTGAGTAGAAGCGAGTGTTTCTACATCGTTGATGGTAGCTACTACCGGATTCTTTTCGCTAGGCAACACCATGAGTTTGCCGACTTTTTCTAGCAAAGCCTCGGTCTGCTGCTGGTTGAGCTGGCTGGCAAGGTTTGGATCTTTGAGGACCGCGATCTCTTCTTTGACGCTACGGTAGTTCATGTAAGACCAAGCAAAAGCAGCTACGGCCAAAATTAGCAGTGCCCAGAGTAGGATATTGCTGGTATTGCTACCAGAGCGAGTAGAGTTATTGCCTCCTTTGCTGGGCTTGCTATCGGAAGGCATAGATAGAACTTTTGCGGACATAAATGTAAATAAAATTAGCACCTCTTATATATAAGGATTTTACCAGAAAATAGGGTAAAGAAAAAGCGGCCCCCAAAGGGGGGCCGCTGTAGAAAAAGGATCATCTTCCAGCAGAGACAGCTCTCGCGGAGCTGAAGTGCGGGAAGGTTTAAGGTGCGGGTCAGAGGGAGGTGAAATGATAGCGCCAAGAGTCATCGGCACTGATGTCCAAGGCTCCCGTATACCCTCCCCCAGAAGCAGTCGTAACTGCGGAGCTAAGGTCAGCGTGCGATGTCTGGCTAATGCTCACCAGATCCCAACATGTGATGTTCTCCTGAGGGACTGTGGTACAACACCATGCAGACTGAAGCGCAAGTTCTCCCGTTTCGGTTGACTTGTCTCCGAACACTATCAGTGGCTTGTTGGTTGAACCAACTTCAGCAAGCTGAGCATAGGAATAGTCCCGCCCATTCTGGCTAAACTGATCCCACACCTCCCACTCATTGAGTGCCGGAGAGGTGTTGTCGGCGACTAACAAGACTACTCTCTGTCCCCCGCTAGCCGCTATTGACACACGACCAGAGTAGACTGCGAGAGAGATGCTGGACATGCCTTGGCCGAGCAGCAGGTCACCTGGAACATCCCATTCAGCAACACTCGCAGGTTTTGCGATTGTGGCATGAGCATATCCAACTCCGTTGCCATCACTGCCACCTTCTACCCTGTAAGCAAGGAATGGACTCCCGTTGCTCTCGCTGAGCAGAAGCTGCTTGATGAGCGCTCCTTCACCATCGTCGATGACCACATGATCGTCCGCCCAGTCGTTGATGGAAGCTGGCTTTGAGACGACAGAGACAACATATCCGACCTGTGAACCACTACCAGAGGAGTACATTATTGTAGGTACTCCATCCAAGATTGCCACAGAGCACGCAACCGATAGATTGGTGCTGGCATCGCTGACTACCAAACTGCTCGTCCAGCTTTCTGTCCCATCCGGTGCCTTGTCGGACCAGTAAAACTGAATTTCTCCGTTGCCCAAAACCGTTGCCACGCCAACAGCGTCATCTGCATAACGGCAAGAACGCACGAGTAGTGGAATAACATCTGCAGCTATGACAGTGGCAACGAGATCGCCGGCCCCTGATGGTGTTGCGTCAGACGCGGAGTAAAAAGTAAGATCGCCATTACTGACACAGACTACTCCGGGAGCACCCGAAGATCCCGCCAGAGTCAAGCTGGGCTTGGATAAATCCATAGACTCCAGCGCTATCGTGGTGAATGAACCCATGTCCAGACAGTTGACCTGTACCTCCTCCGAGAAGCCGCTGATGTTACTGCCATCAGCGTTGCGAGATTTGATAAAATAGCGATTAAGATCGCTCTCCTCAAAGCCCGTGTCGCTATAGCTCGTACCCTCAGCATTGGCTTGGACAAGAGTGTACTCACCTTCCTCTTGGCCGTAAGCCGCACGGTAGATGTCGTACCCCGCAGCGCCTGTTGCCGCCTCCCATGAAAGATCGACCTCTTCATTCTCAGAATCGAAGAGGCCAGCAATATCAGCAGGAGGCACGAGATCGACAACGATTGGGTCCTGTTCAACTCCTGCACTCCATCCAACCTCCGAGAAGTTGTAGATGGTATAAACATACCCCTCACCGGGAGTAGTTTCTCCATCAAAGCCCTCAAGACCATACTGTGGATGATCTGTGGGGTCTGTGAAGATCGTCTTCACATGCTGCGGATCTCCCAACACTTCAGTGTCATCGTCGGCTGTGGCTGTACGAACAACACGAGTATTGATGGGCCCCGAAGTGGGAACTCCCCCGTCGCTCTGATCCTCCCATGCGATGTTTTGGTGCTGTTCTTCGCTGAGAGTTGAAGTTGCCTTGCCAGGAGTAACTCCTGTAGGCTTTGGTCTCGTAGGGCGCGTTGAGAAGTAATTCGCATCATTACCCGGCAGGACTTCCAGCGCCAGCTCTACCATAGGCAGCGCATGACTGTGATCGTGCGGAGTAATGACGACGATGTACGCCGTAGGCGCGATTTTCTCGTCGTCCACTTCCTTCTCGTCACTTACAACGCGGTTGCGCAGTGTCTCCGAATTCAACTCCACTCGAAAAGTGGTGTTAGCACCTGAAACATGCTTCTGCTGCAACCAGGTCCCTGCCCAGCTATCGAATAGCTCGGCAGTAACCTCAGTGGGGAAAAGCTCCGGTGCACCAACTGCCGATCCAGACTTGTTAGTTGGATCATTGACAAACTTCCACCGCTCGGTGGTCTGCTTGTCAACATTGCCGGTGTAGTCGGCTATGCCGACCCATGCCGGAAAGTCACCATGGGTTTCACCCTTGATGAAATCTATCCGAGCCGTGCCGAAGCCGCCAATGTCGTAGACGATGTAATGCCAATTACCCATATGCCCTTCGGCGTACGGTTCGGCAGCAAGATCGACTACAACATCTGGCAGTGTGCCAGATGCGGTGCGACCGTTCTCGCGGTCTGCCCGACGGCGCTCCTGATGAGCATAGTAGGGCATGTCCCAAATGGGATCGCCTGCTTCGTCAAAACCGAGCAACCACTCGTTTCTGTACTCCTTGTCCCTGAAATCTTCACGGTAACCAAGAAGCTCCTGACCAAAACGAATTGTGTCCAAATTGGGCACAGGTTCGCTCGGGATGACCGGAAAGCCGCTAGGAGCGACTTCCGTTGCTGATTCGCTGGCGGGAGCAGTGCCGGACGAGCTGGCATCGAAGCCAGAAAGTCCAGAAGCGCCTCCACCGCAGCTGCCCAACAGGGCAAGCAAGGCGACAAGAAGCAGCAGATGCCACCTCTTGTTTCCATATGATTTTTTGGTTCCCATCTCTGGCAACCTCCTCTATAGAGTGAGAATACACTGATCAGTGATCTTCTTTGACTTTCGTGTTAACCTCCTTGTTAACCTTAATGTCAAAGAGCAAAGAAATAACATGTGTATTCTATCACAAAAGTCAAGCTTTGTCAAGCAGGTGGGCTCTGGGAGCGGTTTTTTGGGGTGGGGACAGGAATTAGTTTCTTTTTTGTTTTCTGGATTCCCGCCTCCGCGGGAATGACAAAGGGCAGGAGAGATTGCCGCGTCGCTTGGGTTCGCTCCTCCTGCCTCCGGCAGGCAGGCGCAATGACAGGGAGAGGTAGATCCTGAAATGAATTCAGGATGACAGAGGTTTTTGTTTCTGGATTCCCGCCTCCGCGGGAATGACAGGTACGGGTAGAGAGTGCTTCGTTGGTCTACTGACCGCCTCGCAATGACAATCTATTCTTGGCCACCGTCGTCGGCTGGTGGATCATCCTCTTCTACTGGAGGCTCCTGCTCCTCTACCGGAGGTTTTTCGTCTTCAAGTACGGGAGGTTCTTCGTCGGCGGGGGGGTCTACGGGGGGCTCCTGCTCATCATCTTCCACTACTGGGTCTGCTGGCTCACCCTCTGGCTCTTGGCCGGTTTCGGGTTGATCGTCTGTAGGCTCGCCTCCACCACCATTGGAGCCATCGTCGATCACTACATTTGGCTCATCGTCAGAGCCATCGTCGATAGTGATCTGGATGTCTTGCACCGTGCCGTCGGAGATAAAGACTTTACCTTCTTTGGCAGCGAAAGCGTGCCAGTTGAATTCGATGTCTTCGGACTGATCGTTTTCTATCTCAATTTCAAATCCGGTAGTGGTCTCGTTTACAATCGCGTAGGCCACTGCATTGGTCAGGCTACTTTCGCCCCGAGGGGTGGCGGTAACGATTGGTTGATAGGCGTATTCGTTTTGGAAGGTAACTTTCACACTAGTATCGCCTTCCAATATCACTGCACGGCCCACTGTATCGGCCCCAAACTCGACATGACCCAAAACGGTAATCTTTTGGCTGCTAGGTGCATCGACTATCTCTACCCCCGTATCGGTAGCGGGGCCCATGGTAAGGCCGA
>CAYWVE010000023.1:0-4305 GCA_964461775.1 uncultured Candidatus Saccharibacteria bacterium
GCCGGGGCTTCCGATGACTAGATGACTAAGCCACTGGTTTACTTGGACACTACCCTCTTGCTCTTATGGGCGGAGGAATCCAGCGATGAAGGTAAGGGCTTTGCCTAGCTTACCAGCGCGACCGGTACGGCCGATGCGGTGAATGTAGTCGGCATAGGTCGTAGGCTCATCGAAGTTGATGACATGGCTGACATTGGGGATGTCGAGTCCGCGAGCTGCTACATCAGTAGCTACCAAGATGCGGACTTTTTCTGCTTTAAAGGCATCCAAAGCGCGTTGGCGTTGGCTCTGGGACTTGTTGCCGTGAATAGCTTCTACCTTTAGGCCTTGATCTTGCAAAGTATTGGCTAGTCGTTGTACACCATGCTTGGTTTTGCCAAAGATCAGTACTTTGGAAAAAGCAGGGTCAGCAAAAAGCTCGGTAAGTTTGTCGATTTTTTCGATCGGGGTGTTGGCATAGAGCACATCCTGGTCGACATTGTCGCTCGTAGTACCAGTGCGGACAGAGATCTTGACCGGATCGATGAGGATATCGTGTACCAACTGCTCTACCTCAGGGAAAAGCGTAGCGCTAAAGCAAAGCGATTGGCGTTGCTTGGGCAAGAGGCCAATCAAGAAGCGAATGTCTTTGATAAAGCCCATGTCGAGCATCTGATCGGCTTCGTCCAAAATAAGCGTACGGATATTGTTTAAGCGCAGCTTCTTCTGGGTAACCAGATCCTTGAGTCGGCCGGGAGTACCGATGATGACATGTGGCTGCTTTTGCAGATTTATAATCTGCCGTTTGATCGGAGCACCACCGACGATAACCGTAGCCGAGATAGTAAGGCCATGCGAGAAGCCACGAAATTCGTTGGCGATCTGCACGGCTAGCTCGCGGGTAGGGACAATAACCAGCACGGATTCACGAGCATTGCTCTTTTCGAGCTCGTTCATGATTGGGAGCAAGAAAGCAGCCGTTTTACCCGTACCGGTGTTGGCCAAGCCGATCAAATCACGACCTTGGCTGATAGGCAAAATCGCCGCGTCTTGGATGGGAGTTGGTTCGGTATAACCCTTGCTGGCTACATTTTTCTGCAGCCGGGGGCTAAGGCCAAAGTCGGCAAAGGAGTGCTGAGGGACAAAAGCCTCTTCAGCCGCCACAGTGACAACCTTGCGAATATATTTGGCAGGATCGATGCTAGCGCTACGGAAGCGTTGAGCTCCGCCGCGATAACCACCACCGCCACTGGTCGAACGATGCCGACCACCAAAATGTCTAGTACCTGTTTGAGTACGCATAAAATACCTGTTGTTTTTAACCTATAGATTACTCGCCTAATGAACAGCGAGATAATCCTCTGGCATAGCCAAAGGGCAGCTTAAAAACTCGGTATTCATTCAACTACTCGTGTAGTCATATGACTGTATCACATTTTTTGCTTTGTGTCAAGAGGTAGGGCAAGAAAAAAGCTCGGAGAGTGTCCGAGCATAGGTGGTGCAGATGCTAATTGGCGCCAGGGGCGAGTTTGGTCTGGCGTTGCTTTTCCCTGGAGACGGGGTAGTCGATCCAGATAGCGATAGGGAGCGGTCTTGTGGCGTTTCTCACCCCAGCTTTTAGGATGACCACGCGACGAGCAGATGTTCCTCCCGGAAACTGGACAATCGATTGGAGAACCATTGTATCCAGGTAGATTATATCGAGCAGCCGTTCGGCACAGCTCGATATGTCAGATGGTATGTCGTTGCGCTTCCAGTATGCCTGCAAACTAATGGGCCGGGACTTTTTGATGGTGAATCGGGTGGGATAAGTGCGCCTGCCAGCCTGCCAAAATATGCCGACCAACGATGCTAGGATGATGATTGGGAGAGTGAGTGGATTGCGGGCGGTTTTGAAGAGAACGGTCCAAAATGTCAGATACACTCGAAACTTCCACTGCCAGTATGACATGGGCGGGATCCCAACCAGCGATAGAACTCGACGAACTTGATTTACGATCGCCTCTTTTTGCTGCAAGCTGGGTTCCGACTGTCCACAACAGGCTTCCACTAGCTCCGTTAGGTGCCTGTTGGCCGCTGTGATCTGAGCTTCGCGCTGGGCGCTAAACATAGCTGTCTGCCTCCTTCTTGGTAAGTTGCGAGTTGATTACTGAAGATATGGTATCACGAAGATTGTAGCGACAAAAGTCTTTACCGGAGCAGATTTTTGGGTTAAAAGATAATAGATTGGTATTTGAACCTAAATTTGCTGACAGATGGCAACCCGGAGGTGCCCAATGTATGGCGTACTAGCTGCTATTTTACTAGTAACCGGAGCGCTTTTTCACTTGGCGGGCATGGGCAAGCCCTGGTGGTGGCTGATTGGTACAGTGTTGTGCGGATTGGTTGAAATCTGGATCCAGCACAGTGTCCGTCGCTCCCCTGCCTTCCGGGGTCAACCACCCGAGTGGGTGTAGAGCCCAGCAAAATCATGAAAAGGCAGCATCGCGCTGCCTTTTATTTTATTGCGTAGCCTACCTGGGTGACAGAGAGCTCTAGACCAGAAGGAGTTCGCGGAAATAGACCCCGTCGGAGTCGATGGCGGCAAAGAAATTGGTGATGCGAGTATCGGTGATGAGATCGGCCTGAGTGATTGGCCGCTTGAGGTAGAGCCCTTGCAAAGTGCGGCAGCGGCTAAGGGCAACATAGGTTTGGCCAGAGGCAAAGGCTCCGGAGTGGCCCAGCTCGACCATGATCCGCTCAAAGGTTTTGCCTTGGCATTTGTGGACTGTTACCGCCCACGCCAGGGTGATGGGGTATTGGTGAAATGAGCCGACCGTTTCCTGCTCTACGGTGCGACTCTCTGGGCTATAGGTAGCGCGAATGCTGTCCCAGCGGTTTACTTCTAGAGCGTGTTCGCGCTGATTGTCGGTGAGGCGGATTTTTATCTCGTCGATCGTTCCTGTTCCTTCACTGGTAGATATTTTGGTGACTACAGCTAGGTCACCATTGACCCAGCGGCCCTTGGGGTCGTTGTTTAGTAGCATTACTTGGGCACCTACTTTTAGATGCAGCTCTAGATCGGTGGGGAAATCTTTGTCCCGGTACTCGCCGCTAGCATTGCCTTGGGAAACAAATTCCGGACTGTCGAGCAAGCGTAGCCGCTGCAGATTGAAGTTGGCTGCGGTCGCTTTGTGTGCGGTGATGGTGACGAGATTGTTGGGTGCTTCATCTAGATCTTCGACCACGCGTTGATTGAGCTCGGACAGCAAAGATTGGTCGATGGCGCCATTGCGAATGGCATTGAGTATTTGCAAAAAACGGGCTTGGTCTACCGCGTCTTGGCGATGGACTTTGGTCAGCTCGATGACCCGGATTGGTACTCGCTCAAAAACATTGGCAGCAAAAAAGAAGGGGCTAGTATAGGCAGTATCTATATAATCTTTTTCATCTCGAGTGACCACCGGTGGGAGCTGGTAGAGATCGCCAAAGCAGACGATTTTGACTCCGCCAAAGGCAAATTGCTTTTTTGTACGCCGATTGCGACGCAGAGCTACATCGATGCAATCCATTAGATCGGCTCGGACCATAGAGACTTCGTCGATGAAGAGAATGTCTAGTGCATTCATCAGGTTGGCCTTGCGCGGATCGGCTTTGACTGTGCTGGGGGTGGTGTGGATGCCAAAGCCGAAAAAAGAGTGAATGGTCTGGCCGCCGACATTGACCGCAGCCACTCCGGTAGAGGCAACGGTGACGACATTTTTGCCTAGATGGTCGCGCAGGTATTGCAACAAAGTCGATTTGCCGGTGCCGGCCTTGCCGGTGATAAACACAACTGGCTCTGGCCCAGACATAGCCAAACGAGCGGCATCGAAGCCGCTACTTATATCTATCCCCGCCTGATTGGCCTTGGCCCAAAAGTCTGGATTCATCTAGAGTATTGTACCGCATCCGGAGGATTGCGGGGTTTGGGTGGGCTTGGCTGCGTGAGCTGGGTATTAAAAAAGACCGGCGAGGGCCGGTCTGGGTACTAGGGAGTGAGCTGGTCTTCAGCCCTGTCGCCACACCCCATGTAGCTCAGTACTTCCCGCTCCAGAGCTGCTTCCCCCTCGGGGTCGCGCAGCGGGTTGGCTGCAAGGTACTGTGCGAATGCAACTGGTAAGCTGGGTCCGTTACGGACCAAGAGGCGGACAAGATCAGGCTCGGATTTTACAAATGAGTTGAGCCACGGACCCAGTCGATAGGTGAAGTACCGGATGAGGGGCTTGAAGCGGTGCTCGCTGTAGCAGCCCTGCATGGCTAGGTTGACCACTATGATCAGCTGATCGATGGTGGCCTGGCCACTTG
>CAYWVE010000024.1:0-19049 GCA_964461775.1 uncultured Candidatus Saccharibacteria bacterium
CCTCTTTGGCTTGCTGCTCGGCTTCGGTCAATTTGTCTTTGGCCTTGGCTAGGATCCGATTGGCATCCTCTTCGGCCCGGCTAACCTTTTGGCCGCGGAGCAAGCTCTGAGCGTAGTAACCGCCCAAGCCCCCAATAACAATCGCGAACAAAATCCACAAAATAGAATCGTCCATCAAAAACCTCCGTGTTCGAGCTAGTGGTGCAGGGGAGGGCAAGCCGAAGGGGGATAGAGCCACTCGATAAGAGGGCTCGGATACCACCAGCCAGTATTGATCCCGAGAGATTTCCTGCAAAAAGCACTAGTCGATGAATTAATGATTATACGGTTGTAAGACCAGAAAAGATGCGTCTAGAAGGGTAAAATCAGAATAACAACCATAGCTAGTGTACTCTGGGTCCTATTTTTTGGCAAGACGGGTGAGTTTTTGTTTATACTACAAATAATGAGTGGGGGAGTTACTAGAATTGGAGTGTTTGCTGTCGTTGCCTTGGTGGCGATGATCGGACAGCTCGCGGCCCGGGCGGAAGGGATCGAAGGGGTGGAATCCGAGGTTCGGATCAACGAGCTGACTTGGGCGGGGAGCTCGTATAGTGGGCTAGATGAATGGATCGAGCTATACAACCCAGGAGCACCAACCGACATCGGTGGGTGGCAGATCACTAAAGATACTGGCGGCGGGTCGCTTGATACAGAGTCGCCAATGGTAACTATCCCGATCGGCACTATGCTGGGTGCTGGCGAGTATTGGGTGGTATCGCGCTACGGCGCCGAGCGGTCGGTCCAAAGCCTGGAGCCCAGTATACCGCCGGACTCGGCCATTACGCTTTCTAACACAGCCTTGCACATTCGTCTGTATGCGGGAGATTGGATGGTAAAAGAGAATTTGGTGGATACGGCGGGAACAGGAGGAGCGCCCCCGGCGGGGGATAATTTGCTGAAGCTAAGTATGGAACGCGATGCAGATGGCGAGGGTTGGCATAGTGCGGTGGGTCGGGCCAATTTGGATCCTGGTACTCCCGAGGCTCCACTAATAGACATGGCTACCCCAGGAGCGGAGAATTCGGTGCCGACAATTAGCCCGGTTTTAACCAGCATCGCGCCAACCACTGCCACCGCGAATCAAGCTTGGGTGGCGACGCTAATTGTAGGAGAGAATCTAGAAATAGCCGAAGGCAATGAGGTGATCCTCCGGTGCGGCGAGCTAGAGGTGGTGGCTAGTAGCTTTGATCACCCCGACACCACACAGATTATTAACGCCGCGTTTGATCTGACGAACGCAGTGCCAGGATGGTGCGATGTGGAGTGGCGGGAGGCGGATGGCGACACTGCTACTCTCATCCAAGCAGTTGAAGTTGTGGCCGCTCCGCCGCCTCCGCCACCGGTCGAGGAGTGGTCGAGCAGTGTGCGGATAAATGAGGTCTACCCCGAGCCCGATACTGGCAGCAACGATGAGTTTATAGAGCTGGTGAATTTGAGTGAGGAGCCGGTGTCCTTGGCCGGTTGGCAAATTGACGATGTCGCCGATGAGGGATCTGTGCCATATACCATAGTAGATATTCTGCTGCCCGCCCACGGGTTTGCAACCATCTATAAGCCCCAGAGCAAGATCACCCTCAATGACGATGGCGATACCGCCCGCTTGATCCGCCCGGACGGAATGGAGCTAGACTCTACCACCTATCCCGAAGCAAAGCGCGGCCAGAGCTGGGCACGACAGGGGAATAGCTGGCAATGGACCACCACGCCCACCGCACAAGCCGCTAATATCTTTAACCAGGCAAGCGACGAAGACGAGGATGATGAAGAGGAGTTTGAGGTATTCGATATTGTGATCAATGAGCTAATGCCAAACCCCGCGACGGGCGAAGAGTGGATCGAGCTCTACAATACGGAAAATCGAGCTGCTCGGATCGACGGCTGGAGAATCGAGGATGCCAGTGGCCGGGGATATGCCTTTAAAAGCAATTCGCAGATTGGTGCCAAAGGATATTTGATACTCAAGGCCGTACTGTCAAAGATCGCTCTCAATAATATTGGAGGGGAGACGGTGGTATTGTTGGCTCCTGATGGACGAGAGGTTGATACGGTGGAGTATCCGGATAAGGCACCCGAAGATGCGAGCTATAGTCGCGACCCCGATGGTGAGTGGTGGTGGACTACACCGGCAACGCCAGGGAAAGCCAATGTGATAATGGTAAGCGAAGTAGAGGCCTGGCCGGGTAATGTAGTAGCGGATGACGAAGATGAGGCGATGGTGCTTGCCGATACTCTACCGCAGACTGGTCCTGGGAGACTGAGCGGGCCGATGTTGGGTTGGCTTAGTGCGCTTCTGGGTATAATATGGTGGCTACGACGCAAGCTTCATGAGTATTGTTAAACAATTACTGATTCACGACATAGCAGAGCTGGATAGATTTACTGCCAATCTGGCGCAGCGTTTGCGGGGGGATGAGACGCTGGGCCTGGTCGGCGAACTGGGAGCAGGCAAGACTTGGCTCACCAAGAGTCTTGCGACTGCCCTGGGAGTAACACGACCAATCCTGAGCCCTACTTTTGTATTGGAGCGCAGTTATCCCATATCCCAACCCGCTACCAGACTGCACCACATCGATGCTTATCGGATCTCTCCAGACGAGCTGGTTGGACTAGGGGTGAGCGATTGGCTGGGAGAAGAGCTGGGGGTCATCGAGTGGGCCGACCGGGTTGGCGAGATACTACCAGCCGATACTGTCTGGATAAAGCTAGTGGTAGCGGAAGGTGATACCCGCACGCTCGAGCTGACCTGTCCCAAATCACGAGAATACCTATGCCAACAATAGATAGATCAAAAATTCTAGGAATCGACACCACAACCAACACGATTGTGTTGAGTTTGGGTACCCGGCTCGTGGAGATACCAGCTAATCGCCAACATAGCGCCAAGCTACTGCCCGCAATCGATAAGCTCCTGCTCCAACAAAAAGTTGAAAAGGCTGACCTGGCTGGAGTGGTAGTGGTAATCGGCCCCGGAAGCTTTACGAGCCTACGGGTGGGAGTGGTGGTGGCCAATGGGATCGGTTACGGGCTGAACAAGCCAGTAAGGGGAGTAGATGAATTCACGCGCATCCAGTATCGCTACCCCCAGGCCGATGCAATCCTGCTCAACGCGGGTCGGGGCGAGGTGTTTGCAAAGTTTCGCGGAGCTGCTGCGCCAAGCCTGATTGCGATCGACAAGCTGCAGGGCCGAATCCAGCCAGGCGATACTGTGTATGTAGATACTGCCGAGCTGCTGGCGCTCGTGCATGTGGCGATCCGGGCGGCCGGTACTATCTATATTGGGGTGGCAAATTTAGCAGAGCGGATGCAGGATATGGTCGCTCGTGCAAAATTAGGCTCCACCTTTAAGCAGGTAGAGCCGTTGTATTTGCGAGGCGCTAATATTGGAGTCCGGAAAAAGGCTTAGGGTAGGGGAGCTCCGGCCCCGTAGTTTATAGACCAGTAAGTGAAGTCGACGGAGTTGACCGCGTAGTCCGAATTGAAGTCGGCTGGGTAGGCATAGCGGAACCAGGAGCCAATGATTACCACCACATCCACCGCATTTATGGCGTTGTCTTTGAATGGGTTGGCAAGGTCGCCGGCTCGATCGGGAGCCAGGTCCCCAATAAGCAAGCCTTTGGTCTGACCCCGATGAAGACCCGAGAAGTTGACGGCCAGAGTCCCGGCCGAAGTAGTGGTAACTGGCTTGGTGCGAGCCAAATGGAACTTGCCCTTAGCCCAGTAGGTATAGTTTGTGGTGGTAGTTAGATAGATTGTGGGCAGGCCAATCACTTGGTCGGTCGCGTTGGTGTAGTAAAGCTCGTCGATCACTGGGTCGGCTGAGCCGGTAGTGTGACGAAGATAGAGTTTGACATGACGGTCGTAGCTTTTGGCTTCGAGCGGGACAATGGTATCGAGCTGGACTGGTAGCAGACTCCCGACCGGCTCGAAGAAGACCCGGGTGGTAAGATTCACACCCTCCAGTACCGCTGTAACATTGCCAGTACCCACAGTATTGGAGCGAATCTGGAAGGTAGCTTGCCCAAGCGCATTGGTGACACCAGTGAGGCCCGGGGTAATCACGCCCAGGGTACTGCTGATGCTAACCGTCTTGCCAGCCAAGGGGACAAAGTTGCGATTGCGGGCGGTTACCGTTAGTACCGAGAAGGCACTTCCGTCGGCCGGGACATACTTTGGCACCGCCGAAAGGGTAGAGAGCTGAGGATTGATTGTTTGGTCGGCCGTCTTGGTAACGACTACCTGGCCAGCGGTTAGGCCGATGGCTTGGGCGGTAACCACTACCGGACCTGGGTAGTAACTCCCTGCGATTAATCTAGTGGTTGCTTGGCCCTGAGCGTTAGTGGTGGCGTCAAAGATAGTAAGGTAGTCGCCAGGCTGATCGAGGCTGAGGCTAAATCGGATTGGCCAGTTGGCCACTGGCGCAGGATTGCCACTACCAGTGTAGGTTAGGGTGGCGGTGATCACCGATGCGTCAGAAGAGCCGGCCTCGAGGGTGGTGGGGTTGGCGCTGATGGTCACCAGGTAGTCCGAATCCTGGGCGCCAGTAGTGATCAGTGCGTCGTTGGAGAAGACTGTGCCCAGCCCGGGGATGGTCGCCTTGGCGACTACACGCGAAACCTTGGGCGAGAGCTGCTGGCCAATCTGGAATTGGCTAGTGGCGCGCCCGGCTGAATTGGTGGGGTTGGTAACAGGATTGACTGAGCCGGGTCCCGCGACCAAGAATCCCACCGGAGTATTGGCGGCAACCGGCACTCCAGCTCGATCGTAGACATTGGCCTCGAGCGCAGAAGTGCCACCTGCCATGGGTAGTAGGGTAGGGGTAGCGGCTAGACCGAAGCGATGGCTACTATCAACTTCTTTGATAATAAATGTAACACCAGTAGCAATTGAGCCCTGGATGTTGACCGTACCGCGGATGTAGACCTCCTCATTCTCCGTCCCGGCATCGGTAGTGTAGGTAGTGCTGGCAATACCGGCGGCCGAAGTAGTGGCGGAAGCAGGGGCAAGCGCGCCACCGTCAGCGCCCACAAAACCAAAGGTAATGGCCTGATCGGCGATAGGCGAGATCTGCCCACTGACTGGATCGAGCCGACCCACAAAGGCCGTGATCTGAGATTGGGCCTGACCATCACGAGGGATGCGATGAGGGCTAGCGATTAGATCGACGATGTAGTTGCTACCAGTGGTGACGAGCAGGTCCGTTTCGCCAGCCATCTCTGCCACTTCGATGCCAGCGGCTCCGTTGTCGGTGTCTACTCGAACATTCCAGAATCCCGCATAAGCGTTTTCGGCTACCGCAACCCGGATCCGAATAGAGGTGGGGGAGAGTACGGTGGTGTTGGTGATCTCAATCGCCCCTGCATTTGCGCCAGAGCCGGTTGGAGTAAGGGTGACGACCGAGTCTAGCCCAAAGAAATTAGTATCGGCACCGGTAATGGTGATCTCTGTATTGGTACTGCCGCGATCTACTTCGGCAGGACTAACCGCCGTAATCCGCGGGCCAGTCACGGCGTTGGCCGGTACAACAGTGAATGGGTGAGTGATAACTTCGGTGTCGCCCTCGGGGGTGGGGGTTTCGGTCTTGAAGCGCCAGATCCCTACTGGGGCAGTGGTGGCGACGCTGACTCCTGGCACTGTCATGGTCTGGGTAGCGCTGCCGCTAATGGTAATACCAGCAGCGTTGAAGCTGATCCCAGCATCGGCCGCGCTGAGCTTGTCGATGGTGGTAGCGGTAGCGATGGAGTAGCCGCGATATGTCCCGGTTACGAATACGCGAACCGGACCGCTTCGGCTACCAGAAGAGTAGGTGGCAGTACCAAGGCCGCTATCGGTGGGGTTGGTGACCGTTGATATGGAGCCTCCGCTAGGCTGATCGTCGGTAAAGTAGGTCATAGCTACAGTGGCATCGTCCTGACCCTCTTGTCCATCCTGCAGGCGCTTGCCCTGGCTGGTGTAGCGGTAGACCCCCACGCGCAGCTGGCTGGTGCCCGACGACAAGCTAGTGGGCGAAGCAAATAGGTTGAGCTCGTAAGGGTGAGGCCGCGGGTCGGTGAGCATAATCCAAAGCTCACTCGCAGGACCGTCTTGGATCCTAGCTTCTAGCTTGACCATACCAGCCGTACTCCCGGCTTCGTAGGTAAAGAAGGCGCGTCCGTCGGTATTGAGTACTGCGGTGGACTGACCAAAGATTGCACCGCTCCCGGATTTGACACTAAAGGTGACTGACCGGCCAGCAAACTCGGGTGCCGAGAGGCCAAGCTGGTGTAGGCCAAATCCATCGGCTGGCAAAATAACATCATCGTTGGTCAGTGGTTGATTTGATACGCCAGAAATAAAGGTGGTGGTGGTTGGGGCAACAAAGCGAACTGTGGTTTGGTTGGGAGCCTGGCCATTCCAGCCGGTGCTTTGACCGGTGGCGGTTAGGCCGAATGGCCCCTGACCCTGCTTGGCTGAGGCTGGTACCAAACTACTGATCGAACCAGTAAAGCGGACCCGAGTAAAGTTGGGCATGGTGGGATCTTGCCCGAGATCGGCGAGATTTTCAGCGACAGCGATCCGAAGAGTAGACAGCCCCTTGATACCCGAACGCACAGTGAAGCTAGCTAAGCCGACCTCCGTGATATCTTCGGTTGGGCTAATGGTATCCGTATTGCTACCGCCTAGGTTGCGATCGGAAAGGAGTCTGACAAAGTAGTCGGAAACCGGATTGCCCAAGTAATCGCGCAGCTCTACTACTACCGTTGAGGTAGTGGTATCGTCGGCCGGGACCTGAGAGGGAATGGCAGTGATGCGTGACTGGCTGGCTACCGGTACCCCGGGGAAATTGCCGATGAGCAGTGTAGCGCTAGCGCCGGTATCGACCATACTTAGTGGCTCTTGGCCCACCACGGTGATACCGGGAACGGTCACGCTAATCCCAGCCTGAGGGTCGCTGGCGGTTTTGGCGTAGATGCGGAACTTAGCTTCGCCGGGACCAGTGAGCGGATTGCCGTCGGAGTTGCTGTCGTCATCAATAAAGGCGTACTGCCCGCCGGCAAAGGGATCGGGTACCGATTCGCCTAAGATCTCGGCTCTCTCTGGATTGGCCCCAAAATATGTGCCATCGTTAGTAACCAATCCGCTGGCAGAACGGGAGGTGACTAGATTCACCGCTAGCCGGTCGCCGTTGTCCATACGAGTAATAGGGTTGCCGAGTTGGTCTGTAACCTTGATAGTTGCCAGGCTGAAGGTAGCGTCGTCTGGGGCGATGCGGTCAGGAGTGAGAGTGATCGAGACTTGCGGGCGGCCACCACCCAACTCTCCGAAGTAACCTAGACTGAGCAGGACATTGGAAAACTCGCCGCTATCAGCATGGAAGCCACCGTAGTGGAAAATAGTGGAAACGGGACTAAACTCGCCTCGAGCGGTAGTGGCCAAGACATCGCCCCCAAAGACAGCACTCTGGCCCAGGGCAGTTTCCTTGATAGTGACGGTTGCGCTATCGGCGAACTGATTGTTGACGCGTACAGTCACCCCCGCAGAGATAGTGGTATCACCATTAACGCTGCCTGCTGCCTGGAAGATGGCAGTGCGTCCATTTTGGCTCAGGATGGTACCAGCAGCGGGATCGGCCGACCAAATGAATCCACCCCCTAAACCAATCTGCGAACCGAACTGATCGAAGGTATTGGCCTCGAACTGTCGCTTGCCGTTGATGACTGTTTGGATCGACTGGGGCTTGATCCGGACCAAGGCTAGCTCCGAATCAGGAAGATTGTCGCGGACCGAAATGGTAGCATGCTCGCTGACGAGCTGCGGACTACTGCCAGCGGGGGAGTAGTTGGCGGTAACTCGGACCCTAAATGTCTGCTCCAAAGATCCAGCAGTAAGAGCGGCCGTACGACCAGCTCCAACCAGCGTGAGGCTGCTGTCACTGTTGTTTTCTAGCTGCCAACTGTAGGTCAGATTGGTATTGAGCGGATCACCGTTTTGATCGAAGGCGCTGGCAGTAAATGTGCGAGAGCTACCGGAAAGCATAGTAAAGACCGGAGGGTCGATCTCGATGTAGGCCAGACGCCGCTGACTAGCGGGGATATTGGATGTAAGGTCGGCCATGGGCAGCCACCGCTGCGAGGTAACATCGGTCTGACTAGAAAAGGCTGAGGTTTTGACGCTAGGTTGGAAGTTGTAGTCAGGTACATGCGGATTGTGCAGAGTGGCTTTGGCGTCCGAGACAGGGTAGTTAAATTGGTTTTGACCGGCATAGACAATCGCACCGCCTTGAATCCCATGACCAAAGAGATTGTAAACATCTTCAAAATAAGCCTGCTCCTTCGTCCAGCCAGAGGCGCTGGTGAGTTGGCGGGTGGAGCTGGTAGGGCGTACGGTAGTGCGGAAGATATCGAGCTGGCAAGGCACTCCGCTGCCGCAAGGGAAGATGTTGCGCTGGAGGGATTCGTGGGTGCCAGCGGGGATGTTGTTGATCAAACCACCAACCGCCAGAAGGTCGGAGTTTTCCAATCGGGCTAGCGAATAAAATGCCCGGCCACGGCCGACGGTCTCGGTAAAGTCGGAGTTGAAGGCAAACCGGCCATCGAGCTGAGTAAGCGACTTGTTGCGAGTATTGGGGCCCTCGACACGGTTAGTACCCTCCCACTCGCCCCGAGTAGCATTGTATCGGTAGCTAATATTACCGACGAACTCATACACGGGAGCATTGAAGCGGAATGAAAAGAGGGGATCGCTGTAGCGGTACACTGGGTGCTTGGAATCGTCGATGACCCAAAAGGTTCGAAAGGCCTCGTCTCCCACAACGACCTCGTTGCTCCAACTGGCTCCACCAAAAACATGCAGGCCACTACCATATTGTATAAGCCGATGACCGTACCGACCTTGGGGCACAGGTACCACCTGAGGGTTGGTCTCGTCGGTAACGAGAAAGCGAAGATGTCCCCAGCTGGAGACTCGGCCTTTCTGCCAGGTTGTGGAGAGGGGGCTACCGGTGTAATCAGAGCCCAGCTCCTTGACGGTGGAGTTGTTTACATTGGTAGTAGAGACAATAAAGTGCTCGCCTACTGTGGTGACAAAGTTACCAGAGAGAAGGCCTTCGGTTAGTTTGGTACTGACGAAGGCGCCGCCAGCGATGGTAAATGTCTGGGTATCACTGGCTCCGGAAATAATATCGGTCACCCGCAGGCGCACTCCAGTGGCAGCGATATCGGGGACTGTCCAAGCAAAAGTACCGGCAGGGGCAGGGGCCTGACCGACATAATACCAGCGCCAGCCATCTAGCGAATACTCGAGTCGAACATAGCTATCACCACCAATCCAGGTGACATTGTAGGAAACGCCACCGGTGATGGTGCTGCCATCCGGCGGATTGTTAACAAAAATAGAGTTGGGTTGGCGAACCTCAAATGTCGAGTCACTATCGTCGCTGGTCGGACTGAGGGTTGGACATGGATCGCCATCGTTGTTCTCACCACCCACCAAGCAAACTCGGATCCGGGAGTTGAAACTAATATGACTGGGTGTCCACTCGAACTGTTCTCCGAGGACCCGACTTTGTTGACCCAAGTACTCCCATTGGTTTTGCTCCACCTCCCACCAAACATTAACTGCCGTGTAAGGATTAAAGCCGGCTGGCGTTACCTCCCATTTGATTAAAGTGGGCCTGCCAACGAACTTGGTCTCGCCACCGTTGGGCTGAATTAGGCGAATAGTGTGACTAGCCTGCTGGATCTGGACATCGCTATCGGAATTAACCGAACCACTACCGGTTTGGCCAGTGCCTCCGCTAGTACCTCCCGTTGTCCCGCCATCGCCTTCGGACTGCCCGGGATCGGAACCGCCACCGGTACTGCTTCCGCTGACAACCGGGGTGTTGAGGCTCCCCTTGGGTAAGTAGAGGGCCGGACCAATGACCTTCTTTGCTACCAAGCCCAGGGTTTGCCACTTGGTCTCAGGTTCACCACTATTTAGCAGGTCTTGCATAAACTGTCCTGGGTCGATGGGCGTGGCCACTCCTTCGGCATCAGGCATCGGTGGGGCAGGGAAGGGATTGCCATACACACCACCGACTACATGGATATTGGCTCCCTCCACCGCAACCTCGGGATAATAGTTGACCCCAGACAGCAGACTATAGACCTCCCAGCTGGTGGGATTGGCCAGGTTGATCCGCTCGATCGTTGAGTAAAGGAGAGGTGTAGCGTTGGCGATCGTAGGTGGCTGATGCATGTCGCCTGCCACAACATAGAGATAGTCGCCAGCCTGAACGAAGCCAAATTCCATATGCCCGAAGTTCATATCGGGTACGGTCTCCCAGGCGGCTCCGACGATGGCATTGTTGGTTTGGTCCAACTCAAGCCGGCGTACCTCTTTGGAGACGAAGGCCTGGTAACGACCCTCCACTACATTCTCGGCAACTCTCATGCCTCCAGCCACATAAAGCCACCGCTTGGTTTCTCCCGCTACCTGGCGCTCGACGATGGTGAGTTTGTTGTGGGCTACGGACTCGCCACCATCAGGGCGATGCGCTTCCCAGATCCTGCCTAAATCTTCTTCGCTAATAGCCGCTTGGCTGGCAGAGCGGTTGAACAGGTTTTGGATATCGTTAGAAAAAAAGACGGCCAGCACGAGCAGGACGAGGGCAAGGGTGGCCAGGACGACTCGACGCGGCGAATCCGGCTTGTGCCACCAGTTGATCAGGGAATTCCGGAGCGATGTCATTTGGAGGATTTCTTCTTATCTTATTGTATCAGGAGAGAGAGAATATGAAATGAGCCAACTTTGGCGAGTTGGCTACCCTGATTTGCCGGGGGAGTCCTTAGCGATCTAGGTCGAGGTCGGCGAAGTTGGTGCCCAGGTCTATACCCTGATCGTAATGAGCTCGGATCGCCTCGCGAATGTAGTCTTCGTCGGCTACCAAAAAGGTGAGTGGAGCATCGATCCGGTGCCGGATATCTGCGATTTTATCTGCAGAAGGACGACCGATGGCAACAGACAAAACGCCGTCCTCGGATCGACTAACTGCAATGGCTGTGTGTTGGGTCGCTAGCTCCTTGGGCAGCTGACGCACTACCGCACTCTCGAGATTGTAGCGCGACAAGTCTATACTAGGCAGCTTGTACTGACTCCCCAAAGCTTCGACTAGGTCGGAATTCGAGATCAGCCCATCCTCGACCAGCACCTGGCCCACTGGATTACCGGTTTGGGATTGCTTAGAAAGGGCCGCCTGGAGCTGCTCTTCGGTAATCCGGTTTTGGGCAACCAATATTTCCCCGAGTGGCTGGGTAGGGTTAACGGTGCGAACCTCTGGCTCGGTCACCGGCCCGCGCTGGCTGGTGAGGGCTCGATCGGAAATCTCACTAGCGACCTGGTAGGGATTGGGGATGGAGGCTAACTGAAAGAAGGCTTGTTGGCCTGCGGACTGGACGGCAACTGTGCCGTAGTTAAAGAGATTCTGGAGATAACCTTTTACCTCTACTTTGACATCTTGGACCTGATTGAAGGTAATTTGGGACATCCGTCGGTTGAAAAGCGAGACCATCTCGATATCGATCAGGCGATCCTCCGTAATGACCCAGGCATCTTGATACCAGATTGCCCACTGGGTAACAAAGAAGTTGAGTACAAAAGTAGCATACAGCCCAGAGAAGAGCCAGAAGCCTAAAACAAAGTTGGCCTCCAAGAAAAATCCGGAGGTAGTCATAACCAGGCCGGTGATCAGTATGGGGATAAGCATCACGATCGACCAAGTGATCGGCAATAACAAGTCGAGATAATGCCGCCGAAGGATTCTAGGGGACTGACCAACTTGAGGATTGGATGGATTCATAGCTTGAGTAAGAATTAGATTCCAGAGAGCGCGAGAGCAACCAGCCAGGAAATGCCCAAGATAAAGATAAAGGCCAGGGCGTAGATAGCGATGGCGGTTTGTGTTCTATCTCCCGGAAACCCTAAACGGAACCTCAACAGATGAACCACATTGAGAGCAAAATAGGCAAGGGAGGCGAGCAGGAGTATGAAGTATACGGTCAGCAGGGTGGACATGATGATAATTTAGGAATTCAGCAGAGCAGGGGTGACCCCGATATGACGATAAGCCAGCTCGGTGGCAATGCGACCCTGGGCAGTGCGCTGAAGATACCCCTGGCTGATCAAGTACGGCTCGTAGACATCCTCGATGGTTTGAGGGTCTTCGCTCAAGTTGGCAGACAGTGCGTTGAGCCCCACCGGTCCGCCTTTGAAATTTTTGATCACGATACCCAAGATCCGCCGATCGATATCGTCTAATCCAGCGGCGTCGATTGCCAGCATCTGGAGGGTGTCTCGCACCGTATCCGGAGTAACCGCTCCCGCATGGCGAACATCGGCTACATCGCGCACGCGGCGCAAGATCCGATTAGCGGTGCGGGGGGTAGAGCGAGAAGAGCGAGCAATAATGTCTGCAGCTTCGGGATCGATTTGAATTTGGAGAATCTGGCTAGCGCGCTCCAAAATCTTTTGGATCTCACTAGCAGAATAAAAGTCCAGACGATAAAGATTGCCGAACCGGTCGCGGAGGGGAGAGGAGAGAGAACCCGCACGAGTTGTGGCGCCGATCAGCGTAAAGCGAGGCAGGTTGAGCTTGAGCGAACGAGCCGAAGGCCCCTTGCCGACCATGATATCCAAACAAAAATCTTCCATAGCGGAGTAGAGCACTTCTTCGATACTGCGACCCAACCGATGGATTTCATCGATAAACAAGATATCTCCCTCTGAGAGATTGGTAAGGATGGCTGCCAGATCGCCCTGACGCTCAATAGCCGGCCCTGAAGTGGAGTGGAGCGTTACTCCCATTTCGTTGGCAATGATATTGGCCAGCGTGGTCTTGCCAAGCCCTGGTGGACCAAATAGCAAAATATGGTCAAGCGCTTCTCCGCGCTGCTTGGCGGCGGCTATGGCAACCGACAAACCGGCCTTGATCGGCTCTTGGCCAATGTAGCCTGCAAATGTTTTGGGGCGGAGGTTGGAGTCGAGCTCCTCCTCTCCCATCTGTGCCTGTCCGGCGACTATCCGATTATCCATATAGCCATTATAGGCTAGCCGACCAGTTGTAGGCCACCCAATCCAACCAAAATGAAGAGCCAGGCGCCAAAAGCGGCTGCCGACAGTATCCCCAAAGCTGCCTTGGGCCAGGAGATCCCAAAGATATAAGCAAGCAGGCAACCGCTCCAAACTCCGGTGAGCGGAAAGGGCACCATCACGAATAAAAAGAGGGCAAAGGCTCCCCAGCGCTCAAAAGAAGGGGAGTGCTTGACCTGATTGCGAGCCACCCAGAGATCAAAGATTCTACGAAAGGCTGGAACAGTACGCCGAAGGTAAGTAGTAAAGAGATGTAGCCCGCTATAAACCAAAATAAAAGCGGCTACCTGACCAACCATACATAACCAAAAGGTAGTCCAGGGATCGAGATGATATACAAACAACGCTAACGATACCGCCCCCGTGGTTTCGATCAGTGGAGCAAAGGCAACCAAGATCACATCCCAGTATTGATTAAGCCAGCCAAGCGAATTGGACATTCCAGTAATTTAAACCGATTAAAGCCGCGCCGACTATCACCAGATAGTAGGCGAACGGGGTCAGGCCAACTCGACGCAACAAATAAAGCAACAGGTGAATCGACCCTAGTCCAAAAATAAATGCAAACCCAAAGGCAACGGCCAACACCGACCATTGATAATTGATCGGCTCACTTCCAGTCAAAATCTGGATGAACGCGAACAAGCCAGCCCCTAGAATAGCTGGGACCGCCAATAGAAACGAAAACCGAGCAGCATCTTCGCGCTTGATGCCCTGGTAGAGGGCAGTGGCAATAGTAGTACCCGAGCGGGAAACCCCGGGCAGTATTGCTGATGCCTGAGCAAGACCAATAGCAATAGCGTCGTAGAGGGTGATCTTACCCAAATCCCGACGCGGCCGACTATAGCGCTGTACCAACCAAAAAATAGCGCCGGTAAAAATCATCAGCACTCCAACCACCGGCAGACTCCGAGCAAAATCACTACTAATCGAGGGAAGCATGGCGAGTGCCGCCGGAATGACCGGCAGGGTAGCCCACAAGATGTAGCGGGTTAGCTGTCGAGCCTGGAGGTGTTGGCGGGTAATCTTTTTGCCACGCGAGCGCCAGGCTGCAATCAACCCCTGCCAGTCACGCCAAAAATAAATGAGTACTGCGAGCAGAGTGGCCAGGTGAATAGTGATGTCGAAAAATAACCCCTGATCCGACCAACCAAACAAGCGTCGCACGATAACCAGGTGACCGTCGGAGCTGATCGGCAAAAACTCAGTCACACCCTGAACTGCACCCAAAATCATAGCTCGCAGCAGCTCAGCATCGATCATGATGGGCGCACTTGAACAGTCCAGCCAAACTCTGGCCCAAACCAGGTGATGTGCTCACTGACGAGACTAAATTTTTCGATATAGGTTCCAGCCGTTGCGGGAGCCAGCAGACTAAATGTGAGGGTAATGGCTTGATTTGGCTCAACATCAAAACCCAGGGGCATAACTCGATTGGCACTAGGCCAGCTAGTGGATCGGAGGGGACTGATGCGATCTCGGGGAGTAGCTGTAGCCACTTTAACCAGACCATAGTCGCCCCCAATACCACGCCAGGTAGCCTGGCCTGTATTGCGGAGCTCGACAGTAACCAGCCCTACCGTGCCGGGTGCCAGGCTTAGATCGTCACTTTGGCTGACCAATCCGGCTTGGTAACCTTGGGTGGCCACTGCATCGGTAATACCGTCGCCCGTCACAGCAATGTCCCAGTAGATCCCTAGATCATTGAGCCAACCGACATGCTCGACTACCGGTCGAAAATATTCCCGAAATTGACCGGGTGATACCGCGGTAGCAACAAACTCAAACCGAGCAATCTCACCAGGACGAACAATCTGGGGAGTCATCAAGGCTGGTCGATTGGAGGAGAGCCACCGTGTGCTGGTAGCAAAGACACTGGCGCGATCGAGCGACCGATCGGTACCAAGCTTGAGCTGCCCATATGCGTCCGGAGTATCTGTGCTGGCTACCCAAGCGATCCTCCCAGTGTTGCGTACTTCCAGCCAAAGAGTGGCGGTGTCGCCAACTCCCAGAGTAGGGTAGGCGCTTTGATTGACCCACGCCACTTGGTACCCGCCGGGAGCGGGTGAGCGGAATTCGACGGTACCTGTGGCGGCACCGGGGGTACCACTGCCTGTAGGAATCAAGGAAAAGGTTTTGATCTCTGGAGTGGTGGAGGACAGCCAAAATTGCAGCTGCCCTAGATTGTTGGTGGAGCCAATGCGGAGCTCTTGGTTGGCAGAAAGCAAATTGCCGTTGACGATATTGTTTGTGCCGGTAACGGTGAGCACAACGGGAGTGTTGACTAGAGGCTGGCCGCCGGAGAGTAGGGTAGCGGTAATGCTAGTCCGATCCGTGCCGTTGGCGGTAACGCTGGCCGGACTGGCAGTAAAGTTGGCGGTGATCGGAGCCGATACAGTACTTACCAAGTCATATGCATCGGGAATGCCATAGCCCAGCTGAGAGGTAGGGCCCGAATCTTGTAGATGACCCGCGTCTTTGAGGAGACGGTCGACTTGCGTAACGGTTAGTTGGGGGTAGCGACCAAGCAGCAAGTTGACCAAGCCGCTGATTTGGGCGGCAGCAAACGAAGATCCAGAGCCAGTGAAGTAATCGCGGGTACCTAAGCCCGCCATCGTGATGTCCTCACCAGGGGCTGAGACATCGAGATCGCTGCCGTAGTTGCTAAAATCAGAGCGCCGATCCCGACGATCGGTGGCCCCTACGGCGATAACTCCAGTATAGGCGGCAGGGTAATAGACCTCGTCATCGGAGGCATTGCCCGAGGCGGCTACCACGATCACTCCTCGGTTGAGAGCGTAAGAGATAGCTTGGCGCAGATCGGAGTGGGTGGAGGGAGAGCCAAAGCTCATGTTGATAATCTTAGCTCCGTTATCTACAGCGTAGTGGATACCCTCGATTACATCGCTAAAATCACCTCCACCATCTTGGTTGAGGGATTTAATGACCATGATCTTGGTCTGCCAACTTATCCCGGCGATGCCCGTGCCGTTATTGGCGTGACCCGCGATGATGCTTGCGACTCCAGTGCCATGACCGTGCTCGTCGACTAAATTGGTGTCGTCATCAGCGAAATTATAACCATGAACATCGTCTACGAACCCGTTGGCGTCATCGTCACGACCATTGTCTGGGATCTCGTCTGTATTCACCCAGTACTGCCCCCGAAGGTCGATGTGTGTGAGGTTGGCCCCTGTGTCGATAACGGCCACAGTCGTACCCGAACCGGTTGTAATATCCCACGCTCGAAAAACATTGAGACGGTCGAGGTACCATTGCTCACTCAAAAGGGTGTCGTTGGAGACCGCTTGAACAACTAGGCCAGAAGTAGTTAGAGGAGAGATGCGCCCAGCAACGGTTACCTCGCTGGAATTCGCCGAAGCTCCGGGAACCCCGAGGATCACTGACACCAACAGAATTAGAAGGCCGATGCACAATCTAAACATGTGTTAATTTTATCACACCACGATACGAGGATTGGTACTTCCATGCCCAAGTGCTCGTTTGACAAAGCGATGCCCGTGCCGTAGAATCGGGGCTGTTTTTAGACACGCAGAACGACCGGGTGGGCCCATAGCTTAGTGGTAAAGCAGTTGCCTTTTAAGCAATGGATGAAGGTTCGATTCCTTCTGGGCCCACCCGGTCGTTTTTTTTGTTCGAGTTAGAGTCCGCCAAAGATTGGCAGGTTGAGCAATTGCTCGGAAGGTAGTGCGCGAGCTGCCGTGGGCGGCTCGATGGCTACCGGAGTATTGTGGCGCGAGAGCGTTAGGCGCAGATCGAAGGCGACTGGCAGATTGTCCCGCAGATAGATGTCGGCCAAGCGGAGCTCGACCAGCTGATTGGTGCGAGTAGAAACAAAGATATCGGGGGTGTAGTTGGCCCAGGTCTGAATCTGATCCTGCTCGATAGGCTGGTCGATCACGCTTTCGATATCGGCCAAGAGAGCAGCCAGCTCCTCGGGGTTGATCCGAACTCGATAATGATAGGCTCGCTCGCTTCCGACCAAGGCGATGGGGAAAGTTTCTATTACTTCCAAAATCCGACTCCCCGCGATCAACTCTTTGATCAAGAGCGTCTGACTCTCCGTCAGCTGAGTCAGATCGGCGCCAGACGGTCGGGTTGGGGTGAGGCCCGAATTGCGATTATCAAATTTATACCACTGTTGGTCAGCGGTCAGCTGGATAGGCAGCAGGCTGGGGAGAATAAAGTTGGTGAGTTGAAAAAATGTCGAATTTTCGATGGTAACCAGATTGCCCGAGACACCAACAGCACCGGTATCGGCTTGAGCCGAGATATCAGCGCGGGTCTGCAATTTGGGAGCAGTGGAAGTAATCTCTGAGAGGTCTCCGCTAAATTTAAATGAGGCGTCGGTCAGACCAGCGACGATATTACTAGCAAGCTGCCCCGAAAGACGCAAGGACGTATCGAAGTGTACGGAGTCCAGTTCCGAGAGAGAGGTGGTCAGTCGAGCCATCACCTCTACCGGCTCCGGCTGAGGCGAAACAGCACAACCCGAAAGACCGAGAAGAGCACCAAGGGCAATAATAGTAATAGCGGGAGAACACATAGCTTTCTAATTATAAACGGTCTCGAGCCTTTAGCTATAAAGATATTCCGAGCTTTTTGAGCTCTGCTTGAGCTGACGCAGCTTGCGAGAGAGAGCGAATTTTATCGAACTCTTTACCAAGCACCCCCGGTGAGAGTTTGTGAACGGTAGGGGCGAGGGCGATCAGGCTGAGCTGGAGCGTGGGTTCGTATTGAAAACCCAGCAAGTGACGAAAGCGGATCGCCCGCAGGATACGCAGGGGATCTTCGGCTAGGCGTATTTGCGGGTCGCCGATGCACCGGAGGGTTTTGGATTCGAGATCATCCAGCCCGCCGACATAGTCCAGATGCTGCTTGGTCTTGGGGTTCCAATAGACTGCATTGATCGTATAGTCCCTTCGAAGCGCATCTTGAGCCAGCAGCTTTACGAACTTGATCTGATCGGGGTAGCGCTTGGTGCCCAGATCCGAGAGATAGAGGTCTTGGCGTAGAGTGGTGGCCTCAAAGTCGTAGCCCTCGAAATGGAAACTAACCACTCCAAATTTTTCATCGACGATCCGAGGAATGATGTTGTTTTTGCGTAGAACCCCCACCACCTCTTGGGGCAGGGCGGTGGTGGCGATATCGACATCGTGACTATCTGTAACAATATTTAAAATCTGGTCCCGAACCTGATTGCCAACCAAGTAGGCAGAGTGATTGGCATCTTGTAGCCAAAATACGGGGGTAGTGATAGAAGGATTAAACATGGCGAAAAAGGCGGCGGGCATTGGCGGTGGTAATCTGCTCCAGCTCGGCCACCGAAATGCCGCGGAGCTGGGCGACTAGATTGGCCACCGCTCGAACATCTTTGGGTTCGCAGCGCTGACCACGCAAGGCTTGGGGTGGAAGATACGGGCAGTCGGTTTCTAGGATGATCCGGTCCAGAGGAATCTGGGCGATAGCCTCGCGTAAAGCGTGATTGTTTGGGTAGCCGGCAATGTTGTTGATGCCCAGATAAAATCCGTGAGCCAAAAACTTCTGTGCTGTTGTCCAGTCGGCAGTAAAGGAGTGAACTACTCCGGGGGGCTGGTCGCTGGACAAGGATGGGAGATGCTCGCGAACCATAATTTCTAAAAGATCGTCGTAGGCTTCGCGACAGTGGATTACCACCGGCTTGCCCACGGTACGAGCCAATTGGAGCTGGGCCAAGAAAGCTTGCTGCTGCAACTCGGGAGCTGGGGTGGGTCTAAAGTAATCGAGCCCAATCTCGCCAATTGCGACTACCTTTGGATGGGTGGCCAGCGGAGTAATTTGATCGAGCTCGGTTTGCCAGCTTTCTGCTGAGTGAGGGTGGATACCCACGGTGGCCAACATGG
>CAYWVE010000025.1:0-7449 GCA_964461775.1 uncultured Candidatus Saccharibacteria bacterium
TCATCGTGGGATACCTTGCTCGCTATCTAGGCGTGTCGGGCATGGGTCAATACAACCTGGTCTTTACCTACCTGGGCTTATTCGGAGTGCTAGTGGACTTTGGGTTTTTCTTGCTACAGGTAAGAGAGATAGTCCGTCGTCCCGAACAAGAGGGCTATATTCTAGGTAACTTGCTCGGCTTCAAGCTGGCTCTCAGCGCAGTCGTATTCTCGCTCAGCTACCTGGTTGCCCTATTCCTCTATAACGACCCGATTATCACCACCGGCGTTTTGGTTGGAGCCTTGTCTCAGGCCGCCATTTCTCTGGCTCATGTCCCCACCAGCCTTTTTCAGGCTCGGCTTCAAATGCAAAAAGCCGCTATCGTCAATGTGGTCGCCCGGCTTACTTATGTCGCTGCAATTTGGTGGGCCATCAATCAGGAGTTTGGTGTAGTGGGGATTATCTTGGTTGTCTCGCTGGTCAATGTTGCCGCTCTCATATGGCAGCTGGCTTGGGCTGGTATGACCGTCAAGATCAAACCTCAGTGGGACTGGCGTTACTGGTTGAGCTTTGCCCAAGAGGCGGCTCCTCTGGGAGTTGTTACGGTTTTGGCCATGCTTTACTTCCGGATTGGGACGGTGGTTCTTAGTCTAATCCAGGATACATATGCAGTCGGTCTGTATACTACCCCCCAGAAGCTTCTCGATGTTGTCCTGACTATTCCGGTCATGTTTATGAGTTCGGTTTTTCCAATCCTCACCGTCGCACTCCGGGACAACCTTGAGCGCGCCAAGAGTATATTCCAAAAAGCCTTCGACGCCTCGCTTTTGATGGGCTTTCCGATCGTAGTAGGGGGCAGCCTCTTGGCCACCCCGCTCATGGTGATGATTGCAGGAGCCGACTATGTCGACTCTGGTCCAGTGCTGGCCCTCCTCATTTGGGTTACCCTCCTCTCTTTCGTGGGTTCGGTCTTCAACTACACCGTCATTGCCGCAGAGCGCCAAAAGATTCTTATTGCCCCCTACCTAGTTGGCACCCTCTTCAATGTGGTCGCCAACTATATTCTTATCCCGCGCTACTCATACTTTGGTGCGGCTATCGCGACCATCGCCACCGAAGTGGTTGTCATCGCATGGGTGGCTATTGTTGTCTGGCGAGAATTTAAGTTCTTACCACACCTGCGTACCGCCAGCCTGATTGCCCTCTGTGCCGCCGGTATGGGTGTAGTGGTTTGGCAGTCCTCTGGGTTGCCGTTGTTGGTTCAAATCGTTCTCGCTGCAGCCGTGTATCTCATTTTACTCTTGGTTACCAGGGCTCTGCGGATCAGTGATGTTCGACAAGCTCTGGGTCGCAACTAATATTGCTATATGAAAGTCGCAATCGATTTTCGCGAAGGTGCAAGGCAACAGCGCGCCGGCAAGGGCGAGTATGTATTTGAGTTAACTCGGCACCTACTCGACGCGCTGCCTGGGGATGTCCAAGTCATTTTGCTGTTGGAGTCGGGACAGTCCTCCCCGTTCCCGGCGCATCGCTGTACGGTCAAAACCTTCCCTCGTCGGCTTGGTTTGTGGCACTGGACGGTTGCTTGTTGGTTGACTATCTTCCGGCCCGTCGACGCTTACTGGGCTTCTAGTAGTGTCATCGTTCCGGCGCTGGCCTTCCGTGTCCGGATGATTACTACTATCTTTGATTTCTCGGCCTGGCGCTTTCCCTCCAAACACCACCGGCTTGCCACCTTGCTTGAACGAAGCTTCGCGGGACTCGCCTATCGTCGATCCAGTCACTTACTGGCTATCTCGGAATTTACTAAACAAGAGGCCGTTCGCTGGATCGATCTCAACCCTGACCGGATCACGGTTACCCCGTTGGCCATCGACCACTCAATTTTTTTGCCTCGCCATCTCTCCCTTTCGGTCACCACCACCCTCCGCACCAAATATCACCTACCCGAACGGTTTATACTATATCTAGGGACTCTCGAGCCTCGGAAGAATCTCCTTCGGCTCATCGCTGCTTTTTCTCAGACCAAGGCCAGTATCTCTCCCACCAAGCTCGTACTGGCGGGCAGTCCCGGGTGGTTTAGCGAAAAGATCATTGCAGCTGCTAAGCGCGACCCCGATATCGTGTTGCCCGGCTACATCTCCGCCGCCGATCGCCCCTTGCTCTACAACCTTGCTAGCGTCTTTGCCTTTCCCTCTCTATATGAAGGATTTGGCATGCCACCCCTCGAAGCAATGGCCTCTGGCGTTCCCGTCATCGTTAGCACCACAGCCTCGTTGCCCGAAGTCGTTGGAGAAGCTGCGCTGATGGTCGACCCCAAGGACACCCCGGCTCTCGCGGCCGCTCTCCACCAGCTCTGTCGGTCGGAAGCCGAGCAAGGGCGCCTACGGCAGGCCGGCCTTAGTCGAGCGCACCAGTTTACTTGGGGGCGAACCGCGCTACTCACCAGTCAAATTATTATTCAATATGGCAAATCTCGTTAGCTGGCTCCTTATCGTCGGGTTGCTCGCCGGACAATTACTCCGAGTTCCTGTCGCCGGCCAAGCCATTCCATGGCTTGATTTAATAGTGGGAGTAATCCTGGTGCTGGCTCTTGGGCATTTATGGCGACACCGGCTCTGGTCACAGGTAGGGTTGTCTCCGGCCTCCGGATGGTTGGTGGCATGGGGCCTGGTCTGGCTGCTGAGTTTGGCGATAGGCTCGATTCACCTAGGTTGGTCAGAAATATTGCCCGCCTTCCTCTACTGGGCTCGCCTGGCTAGTTATCTAGTCTGCTCTATATTGGTGGTCAGGCTTTGGCCGCAGATCTTTACAATCAGTTGGTGGGTCAACTTATTCATTGGGTTCGCTATTATTGGGATGATCCAGCTGTTTCTCTTTCCCGACCTACAAATATTTGAGCATCTTGGTTGGGACCCCCATCGCGAACGGCTGGTTAGCAGCTTCCTCGATCCCAATTTTGCCGCCATGTGGCTGAGCATGGGTGCCGGACTCATGCTTACCTTGCTGGTGGTTGCTCGATATCGCTCTTGGGATCAGCTGCGCCTTGGAATATCCACCATCGGGCTGTTGGTGGCAATTATCCTGACCGCCTCGCGGAGTGGAATTCTAGGTCTGGCTGCCACCGTCTTAGTAATCGGATTCTGGCGGATGCCTCGCCTCGCCCTTATCGCTATTGTTGCTATTGGTCTAGCCGTTGGCCTGGTTCCGGAGCTGAACGCAAAAGTCGCAGGCGTTTGGGATCTCGACACCACTACGCGCTACCGCCTCGAATCCTGGGAGGCTGGTCTTAACCTCGCCTACCAAAATCCCCTCGTGGGAGTCGGATACAACACCTTATCGAGTACGCGCTACGACGGAGCTTTGCCCGGCACCGCCATCCTGCTAAGTCAGTTTGGCAACCAACTCGGATCGTCTCTAGTCGCTTCTCATGCCACTACCGGATTTGACAGTAGCCTACTCACCATCATTGCCACTACCGGAATACTTGGGTTGTTGGCATTTCTTTGGGCGGTATACGGCGGCATCCGATCCGCCTGGTATGCTCTTCGCCATCACTCCTCAACCTTAGCCCAGCAGACTGCGATTTGGTTCTTGGCCACCACAGCTAGCCTGGTCATTGGTTCCTTATTTGTGAACGCCTGGCTCTACGCCCCCATCCTCCTGTCTTGGTTGATTCTTTATAATCTTGTCACCTCTAGTCGACATGCCAAGTAGCCTATGGGCATTTATTGTGATTGGGTTTGCAGTGCTAGCGTGGTTTAAACCCCGGCACGCCAGCCTGGTTGTAGTTGCTCTCATTCCCGCGTACCGTGCGGAAATTGCACCGGGAGGGATTCCGATCACCCTTCCAGAACTATTAGCCGCAGTCCTCATGGTTGTCATGCTTTTGCGCCATCGTTCGCTTATTCAGCTTTCGGCACCCCTCCCCCCTCTACTTGCTGCGGGTATCCTCTTGGGGGCGGGGGTGGGAATTGGCCTGGTCACCTCAGATTTTTCGTGGTCTGCCTTCGGGGCAGTCAAAGGCTGGTTTGTGTCCCCCGTTATATTTAGTACAGTCGCCTTCATGCTCTGGCGTCAGCGGGACCCCTCTCCACTCGCACTTGCGCTGGTGGGTTCTACTATTCCCCTCTCCCTCATCGCGCTCTGGCAGGTTGCGACTGGAGAAACGGTGTCTTTTGATGGACGCGCCTCCGCCTGGTTTGGGTCTCCAAATCATCTAGCTCTCTACCTGGTGCCTAGTCTCTTGCTAGGGCTTGGTATGTTGGTGAAAAAAAACCAACCCAGCATTGTGCGGGTGGGGCTAGTCATCTCTGTGTTGCTGGGATTGGCTGCCCTCTGGGCCACTTTCTCATACGGGGGCTGGTTGGCACTGATCGGGGGGATAGCTATTCTTTCTGCGCTTATCCCACAAGCACGGCGGATAGGTAGCGGACTCTTGCTTCTCAGTATGTTGCTAATTAGTCAGCAGCTACTTACCGATACTCGGCTGCGCGCCGTCGTAGATAATTTTGCCGAGACATCCTTTGCGATTCGGTTAGAGGTTTGGCGGGTTGCCTGGAGCTTGGTGTCCAACCACTGGCTACTAGGGGTTGGGCTGGTTGACTTTCCCGCCCGCTACGCCCTGCGCGCCCCGGATCTTCTGGGACAGCCCATCGAGCAGATTATTTATCATGCACACAACTTTTGGCTCCAAGCCTGGTTGTCGCTGGGGCTGCCCGGTGTGGCTGCTTTTGGGATTATCGTCGCATGGACGGTGCGCGGTCTGCTCCGAACCCAAAGCTCATTTGCCGTCGCCATCCTCGGTGCTATCGCGGGCTGGTTGCTTCACGGATTGGCTGATCTACCGTATTTTAAGTATGACCTGGCTTTTCAGTTTTGGGTGATTCTCTGTCTAGGCCTAGTTGTTATCTTGCGCCATGAACAATCAAAAGATTTATAATATCGGTATCGATGCACGATTTTTTGGTACGGCTACATCGACAGGTATCGGAACCTATACAGAAGAGCTAATCAGCAACCTGCTCAAGGTCGACACGGTAAATCGTTACACGATCTTTGCCCCACCTGAAACAGTTCAATTCTTTCCCTTTTATTCGCCAAATTTAGATAAGCGCGCCGTAAGCTTCTCGCACTTTAGCGTAGCGGAGCAGCTCAAGCTACCCGCACTGCTACGCAGCGCCAATTTGGACTTGATTCACTACACTAATTTCAATACGCCGATTCTGTTTCGGGCAGTACCTAGTGTAGTGACAATCCACGATCTTACCCTCTTGTTTTTCCCAGGCCGCCGGCACAAGGGGTGGTTTAGGCGCTGGGTTTTCCGAGTGATTATTCAGCAATCTTGCCGCAATGCAACCCGGGTGATCGCTGTTTCGCATGCTACCAAGGCTGATATCGTTAAGTATCTAGGCATACCCGAAGAAAAGATCGATGTGGTCCACGAAGCCGGCCCGGCCCGGATCCAGGCAATCAAAGATGTGAATAAAACAGAAGCCATAGTGGGACGCCACGGCATCGACCGACCCTTTTTCCTCTATGTGGGCCAGTGGCGCCAGCACAAAAACCTGGTGCGGCTGATTCGCGCTTTTGGTTTGCTCCGTCACCGCCACAGCCTCGATCATCAACTGGTATTGGTGGGCAAGATCGACCCTCTCGCGCCCGAGATTCAAGCAACCATCAACCAGCTAGGACTCCAGCGCCATGTTGTTCTGACCGGCTATGTTGCCGACTCCGATCTCCCACACTTCTATTCTGCCGCCGAAGCATTTGTTTTTCCCTCCCTCTATGAGGGCTTTGGGATCCCTCCCCTGGAAGCCATGGCGGCAGGTACTCCCGTCCTCTCCTCTAGCGTCTCGGTCATGCCCGAGGTTTTGGGTGACGCTGCGCTTTATTTTGACCCGCACAGCATAGAAGATATGGCCGAGAAGATGTTTCAGCTGGCCTCCAGCTATCACTTGCGTCAACAACTCAAAGACAAGGGTATCGCTCAGGCCAAGAAATACTCTTTTGCCAAAATGGCCAAGACTACACTCGAAGTTTATAGAAAAGTCTTGAAATAATGCTTTCCAGATTGCAATATTAAGGGTACAATACCTAGTCTTAGTCATACCTCAACCAATTCCTTATGAGTCTCATCAATCTAGTTCTCCTCCTGTCTGCCATTGCTGGCGCCGTAGCTACCATATATGCTGCCGGATTAGCGGTCTGGGTTTTGCGCCAGCCAGCCGGTAACGCCAAGATGATGGAGATAGCTCTGGCTATCCAGGAAGGAGCTGCTGCTTACATGCGTCGCCAATACATGAGCATTGCCGCGGTCGCCATTGTCTTGGCCGGACTCATCTACTTTTTCCTCGGAGGCACCACCGCCGCTGGTTTCTTGGTAGGAGCGGTGCTCTCCTCTATCGCCGGTTTTGTGGGCATGTATGTCTCGGTACGCGCCAATGTTCGCACAGCCGCCGCAGCGGGTAAGGGCTTGGCCCCCGCTCTCGACCTAGCCTTCAAGGGCGGTACCGTTACCGGACTATTTGTCGTTGGCCTGGGGTTGCTCGGTGTCTCCATCTTCTATTGGCTGACTCAAGATGTTAGCGCCTTGGTGGGTCTCGGATTTGGTGGAAGCTTGATCTCAATCTTTGCTCGCTTGGGTGGAGGTATCTTCACCAAAGGCGCCGATGTCGGTGCTGACTTGGTAGGCAAAATCGAAGCTGGCATTCCCGAGGATGATCCTCGCAACCCGGCCGTAATCGCCGACAATGTGGGCGACAATGTTGGTGACTGCGCGGGTATGGCCGCCGACCTCTTTGAGACCTACGCCGTTACGACCATCGCTGCCATGTTCTTGGCTTCCCTGCTTTTTGCCAACGAACCCTTACTGGTGGTCTACCCCTTAGCCATCGGCGGTGTTTCGATCATTGCCTCTATCCTCGGCTCCCTCTTCGTCCGACTTGGCCGCGGCCGCAACATTATGGGCGCTCTTTATAAGGGTATGGTCGCCAGCGGCCTATTGGCTGCTATTGGCTTCTACTTTCTTACCGGGGAGCTCCTAGCCGGAGTGGCCAGCGTTAATACGCTTAATTTCTTTTATACTCTCCTAGTGGGACTGGGTGTTACCGGATTAATTATCCTAATCACCGAATACTACACTTCTACTCTCTATGCCCCGGTCCGCTCTATTGCTCGGGCTTCCGAGACCGGGCATGGTACCAATATTATTACCGGACTAGCTGTGGGCATGAAGTCCACCGCCCTACCGATTGTCGTAATCGTGATTGGTATCGCGCTATCCTACTGGCTGGCCGGTCTCTTTGGAGTTGCCTTAGCCGCAGTTAGCATGCTTTCCATGGTTGGTATTGTGGTGGCCGTTGACGCTTATGGCCCAATCACCGACAACGCGGGTGGCATTGCCGAGATGGCTGGATTAGACGAATCAGTCCGTAAGATCACCGATCCTCTCGACGCCGTCGGCAACAC
>CAYWVE010000026.1:0-6033 GCA_964461775.1 uncultured Candidatus Saccharibacteria bacterium
CGACCAGGGTTGGAGCATCATCGAGCGCGTCGAACCCGGGAATATCCCGGACAAAAACTTTTTGCTTGGGAAAAAGATCGGTAATCTCTTTGATAAATTCACCATTACGATCGGGATTGATCGCAGCGAGCACTACCGGAATGCTCAAAATTTGAGCTGCTTTGGCCGAGGCCAATGCAGAGTTTTTGATATTTGTACGATCACCCGAGCCAATACCTTTGAACATGGCCGGCTGGTAGTCGACCAAAAATAGCACGCTGTTTTGGGGAGTCAGCAACTCCAATTTGCTTTTTTCCATATGCATATACCTCCTGCAATCAGTATATACCTATGGGGAAGTTGACTGCAAAAATAACTTCGCGCACGCACAACGACATGAACTGCCGGGAGGAGACGATGGATTCCTCTCGCTCAATATGGAAGTGTTGTGTTTATTTTACAAACATATCATATGTGCCACAATGATACATATAGTCCAATATTTATTAGTATTCACATGACCTCTCGCAACAAAGCAACCCCCAAGTCGCAATCGGGACTCTCGATCCAAACCGTAGCCGTAGTGGGCCTCTTGGCTGCCATATTGGGATTGTATATTTACAACCAGATTAATCCGGCTGGTGCATATCTGGATATGCCTTTTGATCGGGAGGTTTTTGTCTCTACTGCTGGCCGAGACACAAATCCTGGAACCGCAGATCAACCCTTTCGCAGTCTGTATTCTGCCTTTGCTACACTTCGATCAGATGAAAGTGTGAAGATCTCTGTTATCGGTCCCGAATACCGCATGACAGCCGCCGACCTCTCCACCGGAGGTGCCGACAAGCTGATTGTGCCAGTTGGTGCAGATGTATTACTAACGAGTCCCGCATACGCTATCTCTACCGGAGAGCGCAGCGGGATACCCAACACTCAAGATCCACGCGCCCTACCAAACACATTTATCCCAGGTACCAAAATGATTGGTCTGAGCGGTCGAGACTCTCTTCTGCGGATCGCGGACAGGGGGAACTTGGTTGTACTTGGTTTTGAGTGGGATACCATTAGGTTAGAAATAGAACCGACTTGGTTTAATACCGCTAACAACCGATGGACCGCTGGCCGATATGTGGTAGTTGCCAATGTATTTAACGGTACAGATATACTAACTCCGTCACAACATCGCTTTGGAAGCGCAAAAGGATCTTTCGTTCACCATAATATTTTCAATGTTCGCAATCAGGTTACACCACTTGTGGGGACGGAGAGCGCCATGAGCGTATACGACAATATGGGATGGCCTGGAGATCTGGTGGTGGAAGGGAATCTATTTGCTTTCCCAACCCTCAATCCGGCGTCCAAATTTCAGTCTGGTGGTATCGTCCCAGTATTGCACAAGGGATCTAACAATAGGTTCCGGGGAAATTCCTTCATTACGGCAGAGCTTACCCAGGGTTTACCCGCATCCGATCGTCAAGTCGGATTCTACCTTCCCACCAGCAATCCAGCCCTCGCCTCTCAATTGCTGGCCGAGAATGACTTTTCGCAATTTGGAGGTAGTCCAATTGTTGTAATCAAATAGTATACCTCTGGATTAGTCGAGGGTATGGATCGGTACAGCAACTTTACTAAATGGATGTACCAATGGGCTCTCTCCCAAACAAAAGACTGCCTCAAGGCAGCCTTTTGTTTGGGAGGGTTAGCGAGAGGCTAGAGACTGTCCTCGCGCTGCTTTTCTAGTAGTGTTCTTACTTTGTGAATAGCTGCAGCCATCTGGTTGCGGGTTTCGACGCGGTCGGGATTGCTGGGATCTTTTGCAATATCATCGATATCAACGCTCAACCAGGAGAGCACTTCCTGCAGGTACATGGGGTCAGTAAACCCAGCATCGACATAGAACATGGTTTTGTCCAGATCTACCCGATGTACGGCTTCTGGATCCTGAGCGGACTTGGCGTCTTCTTGATGACACCATTCATAGAAGCGGCGATTTGCCTCCCGGACTGCTGGGTCATCCAAATCTAGAGTGTCTGGACTGGTAATTCCTTGTTCCACAAACGGGCGGTAAGCCTCTATCACTTCTTCCCGAGTGACATCTCTGGGGGTTTCTGGTGGGCGAAATTTTTCATTCATATCTTTTGCGATTAACGACTATACCGGAGGGAAGGCTGGTACCCTCCATAGCGGCGGAGATAGGCGCTTCTATGAATAAGCTGCCTCAACCCAGTATAGCAAAAACCGCCCTAGGCATTAATGAGGGGGAGAAGTGCCGGAATAGGGCAAAGACTACAGCTTGCTCAGATCTGCCACGAATTTATCTATAGTGCTCCGGTCGGTGGCCCAAGAAGTGACTAGTCTGATTTGGGAGTTACTGGCATCTAGAGGTTTCCACACATAAAAATCGTATGACTTGTTAAGCTTAGCGATAGTCTTGTTGGGTAATTCTACAAATAACTGATTGGTCATGGGCTTCTCGGCAAATCTCACTCCAGCCCCACGCAATTTCTTTGCGAAGTACTCAGCATTTTCATTCGACTGTTTACCAAGCTGCATCCACAACTGATCCTGGTCGAAAAATCTAGCAAACTGAGCACCCAAAAGCCTGCCTTTAGCCAAAAGGCCACCGTGCTGTTTTATATACCATCTAAAACTTGTTTTTAGATCTGGGTTGACGATGACAATGGCCTCACCGCAAAGTGCGCCATTCTTAGTACCTCCAATATAAAAAATATCGACACCCATTTTAGCCAGGTCTGCTAGAGACAGGTCGTTTGCTTGCGCAGTCATCGCCGAGGCTAAGCGGGCACCGTCCATGTAAACGAACAGCCCTAGCTTATGAGCTGTTTCGGTAATCTTTTTTAGCTCCGACTTGGAGTATATCGTACCTAGCTCAGTAGCCTGGGAGATAAAAACCACCTTGGGTGATACCATGTGCTCATCTGCGTGTTCCAAAACTACAGCCCTAATTTCTTCTGGTGTAATCTTCCCTCCAACTCCGTCTACAGTAATGACCTTGTGTCCTGTTGCCTCAATGGCTCCTGCCTCGTGCATACTGACATGCGAACTCTTTACCGATATCACTGCCTCGTAGGGCTTGAGCATGCTAGATAAGCATACAAGATTGGCCTGGGTGCCGCCGGTCACGAAGTGAATATCAGCCTTGGTTTGGAAAGCTTTCCGAATTCTTGTAGCTGCAAGCCTGGAGAGACTATCTCTCCCGTATCCGACTTGTGAGCCCGAGTTTGTCTCGACTAAATAAGCCAAAATATCTGGGTGCGCGCCTTCCGAATAATCGTCCAGAAATGAGTGTTTCATGTGCTAGATGTATTTTATCACCCTAGACATCTAAACCTTGCCTGCTGTTTTTGGGCTATATCCAGATTATCCTATCGACGCATCTTGAGCGACTAACGAGTTTCTACAATTTCAACTCGAGAAGGTTGTCTCAAAATTTTTGCGAAACGATACTTGTAATCACCTTCTCGTAGCTTCATAATCTCACCAGCCACCCATGCTGGATCAAGCATTGTGTCTAGATCGTCTCTTTCAACATTCTCCCAAAAAGCAGTATTCATACCAGCCGGCCCCGCAACGAGTACCTTCGATACCCTGCCATCTTCTGCCATGGCATTACTGAAATGGCCTGCACCGGCTTTGACAAAGTTATAAATTGGTTCAAGCTTGCGGGGTGTCCACTGAGAAGTGGAGGTTATGGTAATAAGCTCCTGCAAGTCACCTTGCTTGTCCAACAAGGACTTAACAAGATAAATTAAGCCTCTCCCTCCCACATCAATCATCTTCTCAATCTCTTCCTCATCCAGATCAGTAACTCTACCCTCTTGAAAGAATCCAGCGCAATAAACCAAAATATCTACACGAGGAAGATCTTGCACAAACTTATCAACTCGCCCAGGCAGATTGTCTCCAGCGAGATCAAAACTTATATATTCTAAATCTGGAGAGCTAATCTCCCTACGCCCCGTAACGCACACTTGTACAGAAGGAGCTTGCAAGCTCCTTGCCAATTCCAAACCCAAGCCCGAGGTGCCTCCGATTACAAGCGCAAAAGTATTTTTCATAAGAATTTGAGATTAGGCTCCTCGAGCGGGATTAACTACCGTGAGTAGACAGGCCGGGAGGAAATGTTTCCTGTCTACTACTTGTATTGCCCTGTCCACTTGTCAAAAGTCCTTATACACTCCCCTTGATATCTCTGGGAATCATCAAACAGGCTTCCGACAGGATTCTCCTGACACTCATATACTTCAATAGAGTACCTATTATTTAGAGCAAACAAAAAGGCTATAATCAAGGTTAATATTATTCCCCCAACGATTAAATAGTCTGGTTTATTTTCCTTGTTATTCATAGTTAGTCATGAATATACGGAATATTTTCATGACAGGCCATTAATTAGCTTTTAAACGCATTACCCGAACATGAGAATCACTATCCCTAGCGCTATAAGGGCTGATATAAATAGTGTTATTTTTAAATTTGAATTTTGGCTACTAACTTTTTCATATTCTTCGTGCAAGTTAACATAACTAAGAACGAGCTTAAAGAACCCTTCTCTGGAGATTTTATAATAATCATAAGTGAAAATCTGCTCGCTCTCCAGAAACAGTTCTTTCTCTGATAAATTATGGGGCAGGCTACGAATATCCTTTCGGGTGTATCTTAGAAAGTACACAAAATCATTATAAATGACTATGTTTTTGTAATCATTAAACCCTTCGACATTGGCCGCTAGGAGCGCACTAAATTTCTCCTTGCTAGTTTGTTTGTTAAAATTAACAATATCAAAATGATTTCTCTGAGAGAAAGCTATAAAATCTGGAAGTAATTTTTCTGTGTAAATCTCGTATTTGTCACTATCCTCGTCAAATCCACTGTAGATCATCTCTAATTCGTCTGGGTTACAGAACCGATTTAATTGACCCAATAAAACAGGCCCATCGCTATAGAATGAGTTAAGTTCATTACGGATATTCTTGTAGTAAGTGTCTTGCATCATTATTTAACAGACCTCCTCGAGATGGGACTTTTAGAAGTCCAAACCCAGCCTGCTGTTTTTGGGTTGTCTCGAGATTGATATATGGAGGATGCAGCTTTTCAGCACATACCAGATTCCCAATATGCTAGATCCTATTATGAATAGTGTGCCTTTGATCGAACGGGTACGGAGGCAATTCGTTTTGTTGCCTTTCACCTATAAGCCATCGGGCGAAATGTTCCGTCATGATGGTTTTAGTTCTGGAGCCGCGCTTTCTTAGCAGTTCGTCTGGAATGGTGGTAGTATTGCCTCTCTCTTCCAGATCGGAATGATACTTTTGATGGCAAGGGCGGCAAAGTGGTATTGGCTTACTATTAAGCGTGCCTCTCTCGTATGTATGATGGTGCATATCTATAGCCCGTTCATCACTCTCGCCGCACGCCACACATTTTAATTCCCCCCACTGCTTAAGGTATTGCCAGCGCTCATCATGCCAATTGGCAGATCGCATCAATTCCTGATGACTGCTCTTCTCAGGATCTACATACTCATAGACTTTCCACTTAGTCATATTAACTGTCCTTTGGCAATTTATTGTGTACTAGCTGATTTGTGGCTCCTCGAGGAGGATAAGCTACCACGAGTTGGCAGGCCGTCGCGGGAGGAGCTGGAACCCTTGATCTCAAATAGTCCGTGGTACTATAAAGGCATGAATATAGTAGCCCACATTGGACAATTCGACAAATCAATCAAATATACTGATCGCCCAACGGTCAAAGTTATTATAAAGAAAGATGATACCGTATTGCTCCTGAATTCCGGATTACTTCCTGGGGGCGGTATAAATGAGAGTGAATCCGATAGGGCCGCTATTGCGCGCGAGCTTAGGGAGGAGCTAGGTGTCAGTATCGATGACCTCGAGGAAATCGGCAGTGTAATCCAGTACAGAAATTTCTTAAATAAGCGGTATGTGATCAACGGGTACTCTGCAACACTTGCCTCTTCCGAAGGACCCACTGATCCCCAAGATGAAGGAGAGGCGCGATTCACCCAGACAT
>CAYWVE010000027.1:0-4310 GCA_964461775.1 uncultured Candidatus Saccharibacteria bacterium
TGGGTTTGTACAGAGAGCTATACGATCTGACCAAGGGTAGATTTACTCCATTGATTGGGGATGTGTTGGTGGAAGCGGGATACGATGCCCAATACTCATTGCAGCCCGGAGAGGTGCGGGCGCCGTTAGGTTGGGATGAAGCCCTGGAGTTGCAGGGAAGAATTTTGGAGGTTAAGCGGCCGGTGTGGGTGGATTTGGGGGCGATTGGCAAAGGGTATTTGGTAGATATCTTGTCGGAGCTGCTGATGGCACGCGGATACGGCGAGTTTGTGATAGATGCTGGGGGAGATATTCGCCAGGCCACTGGTGGTGCAGTGGGTTTGCGGGTGGGGCTAGAGCACCCGGCAGATGCAGGCACAGTGATCGGGGTGGTGGAAATTTGCAATAAGAGTATCTGCGGCTCGGCGGGCAATCGGCGAAAGTGGGATAGGTTTCATCATATTATCGATCCGGCCACCCTAGCTTCGCCAGCGAGTGTGGTGGCTACTTGGGCAATCGCCGATACTACTATGTTGGCCGATGGTTTGGCCACGGCTTTGTTTTTGGTAGAGCCAGAAGTATTGGTAGAGCAATATGACTTTGAGTATCTGATCCTGTACGCTGATAGTAGTGTGCGTAAGTCGGAAGGTTGGGGTGGAGAATTATTTTTTGCAAACTAATATGAAGATCATCGACAATCTGCTCAATGCCATCACTATGTATCGGTTGGTGCTGTATGGATTGTTGGCGATTGGTGTGGTGGCACTTGGCCTGGCAGCGGCGGGAATGTTGGCGTATTCGGTATGGAGCTTGGCAGTGTCATTGGCAGTGGTGTTGGCTGGCTGCGTGTTTAGCAATTGGTTGATTGCTGCAGTGCTGAAGATACCTACCAATACCGAGTCGGTGTATATCAGCGCGTTGATTTTGTGGCTGATATTCCCACCTGCCACCACGGTAGTAGGGGTGGGAGTGTTGGCGGTGGCGGGATTGGTGGCGATGGCATCCAAATATGTGTTGGCCTGGCAGGGTCGGCATATCTTTAATCCAGCCGCTTTAGCTGCTTTTGCACTGGGATTTTGGCCGATCAGCTCGGCCAGCTGGTGGGTAGGGAGTGCTGTGTTGTTGCCAGTGGTGCTGATTGTGGGGGCACTGATAGTGCACAAGATTCGGCGGTGGCACATGGTGCTGGCTTTTGTAGCTGCAGCCAGCGCTACCATCTTGGCTTTTGGAGTGCAGGCTGGGTTTGATGCGCAGATGATTTTGCCCGTGTTGTTTACTTCGTGGCCGATTATTTTCTTTGGTACGGTCATGCTAACCGAGCCGGCTACGGCACCAAATCGGGTGAAGTGGCGGATGGTGTATGGCATAGTGGTGGGGGCAATGTTTGGCGCGCAGTTTAGCTGGGGGCCAATTTACCCTACGCCAGAGTTGGCGTTGCTGGTGGGTAACTTGCTGGCTTTTGTTACCAGCTTTAGTCCGCGCATACGGCTGACGCTGCAGGCGGTGCGCGAAGTGGCTAGTAATATTTATCATTTCGATTTTGTATCTAGTCGCAATATCGACTTTAGTCCCGGGCAATATTTGGAATGGACTCTAGCGCATGCCGGCTGCGATATGCGCGGCAATCGGCGGTATTTTACAATTGCTTCGGCACCTGGTGAAGCAACGATTCAGCTGGGGGTGCGGATGCAGCCCGAACGCGGGAGTAGCTTTAAGCGGGCGCTTTTGGCTATGAAGCCTGGTGATGCGGTGTGGGCCGGGCAGCTCAATGGTGAATTTGTATTGCCGGTGGATCCCAAGCAAAAGTTGCTGTGGATTGCAGGGGGGATCGGGGTGACGCCATTTCGGAGTATGGCGCAGCAGTTGATAGGCCAGCAGGATACGCATGATGTGGTGTTGATCTACACAGCGGCAGCGCCGCAGGATTTTGTGTATGTCGATGTGTTCGACAAGGCGGCCAGTGTGGGAGTGCGGAGCGAGCTGGTGGTGACCAACACAGAGGTTGACCCGGCGGTGTGGTCGGGACGAGTGGGTAGGCTTGACCGCGAGGCCCTGGCCGAGATGGTACCAGATCTAGGTGAGCGGATGGTTTATATCTCTGGCCCAGATGCCATGGTGCGAGCGTATCGCGCGCTGCTTAGGGCCTCGGGGGTGCCGGCGCGCCAGATCAAGACAGATTACTTTCCGGGTTTTTAGGGCAAGCGAGCGTGGGGGTGAGATAATAGTGGCATGGAACCATTGGCGGCTAGGATCCGCCCAGCTAGCTTGGAGGAGTTTGTGGGCCAACGCCACCTAGTGGGTGAGGGTAAGCCTTTGGCAGTGGCGATTGCCCAAAAACATCTTTTCTCATTTATCTTGTGGGGGCCACCAGGGGTGGGCAAGACAACTCTAGCGCGGATTTATGCCAAAGCACTCGAGGCGCAGCTTTTTGAGCTGTCGGCAGTATCGGCGGGCAAGGAGGATATTCGCAAGATTGTAGGTGGAGGAGAGCTGGCCGGTGGGGTAAAGGTGCTGTTCTTGGATGAGATTCATCGGTTTAACAAAGCCCAGCAAGACTTTTTGTTGCCATTTGTCGAGAGTGGGCAGCTGGTGCTGATTGGGGCGACTACCGAAAATCCAAGCTTCGAGGTGATCCCGGCGTTGTTGTCGCGGTGTCGGGTGTTTGTGTTGCAGGAGTTGAACGACGAAGAGATGGCTCAGGTGCTGGCGCGGACGGGGGTAGCGATGGAGCCGGAAGCGCAGGATTGGTTGATTGGCATGGCCAATGGCGATGCCAGGCAGGCGATTACGATGCTAGAAAACACAGTGCAGCTGTATGGCAAGGTGACGGTAGAGACACTGACCAATACTTTGCAAAGCAAAACTCTGCGCTTCGACAAACAAGGCGAAGAGCATTACAACACTATTAGTGCCTTTATCAAAAGCATGCGAGCCAGCCAACCCGACGCTGCGTTGTATTATTTGAGCCGGATGATTGCTGCTGGCGAAGATCCTAAGTTTATTGCGCGGCGGATGGTGATTTTTGCATCGGAGGATATCGGGATGGCACAGCCGACAGCGTTGGTAGTGGCCAATGAAGTGTTTCGGGCAGTGGAGAGTATAGGCTATCCCGAATGCGGGATAAATCTAGCACACGGGGTAGTGTATTTGAGCAAGGCGCCTAAAAGTCGGGCGGCTTATGATGCTTACAAGTTGGCGATGGCCGATGTGGAAAAACAGGGTAATCTACTGATACCAATGAAGCTGCGCAATGCCCCTACTAGGCTAATGAAAGAGGTAGGGTACGGCGAGGGCTATGAAAAATATGATGAAAGTAGCTTGCTGCCAGAGGAGCTGAAAGGGAAGGTGTATTATTCGGAATAAGGACATTAAAAAAAGCCGCCTCATTGCGAGGCGGCTTTTTTAATTGTGTAAATCTTTTTCTACCAAAGGGGCGATCTGACTTACGGTTTGTTTGAAATCTGTGGTTTTGGCCTCGAATTCTGGAGGGGCAGCAATCAGAGTTCTATCTACGGCAATGTTGAACTGTTCGGTAGAGCCACCGGGAAATGCAAGGCGAAGGCTGCCGTTGTGGATTGCCCAACTATAACCAGCGGGTTTGTTGGGTTGCTGTTGGGCTATGTCACTGGCGAGCTGATCTGCTTGAGTCAAGCAGTCGTTTAGCAGCTTGATATTATCGGGCGCGTTCCAGTGGGTTGGCGTAGGTAGGGGAAAGTCGATGTATTTGTCGGCTGTATGGTGGGGGTATTGGTCGAGCTGAGAGCTCAGATTGGAGATATGCTGGCGATTCTGTGGAGTGGTGGCTAATTTGATAAGTTTTTTGTTGATAGTCTGTTCGGGAGAGTTGTCTGGAGCACCAGGTGTATAGTGCTGGGTAAAGGAAACAATTTCTTCAGGACGGCCCAGAGCAAAGATGTGACCATGGATAACGGGGATGCTCTGATTGCTCAAGCGTCGTTCAAGCGATGGAGGGGTGCCTTGATTGGTGGTGAATGCAAATTTTTCGGTAGGATACTGGGCAGAGAGCTGGTCTGTGAATGACTGGGCAAGATGGAGGTATTCGGATTGTTCGGCCGGGCTTAACTGGCGGAATCGTTGCAGGGGAAGTGATTCTTCGGGGCTGGTTTCGGCTTTACGGAAAATGGTGAGGTGGTATGCATCGTAGCTGGCTGCAGGGATGGCAACTAGCCATTTATCCTTGATAGTGGCTATCAGGCCGTCGTCTTCGCTGAGCTTTTCGTGTTGATACTCTGCATTGGTGGCGATGGCGTAGGAATGTTCGATTCGTTCGGGTAGTGATTTGTTTTGAATCCGACCTCCGACTGTTTCTC
>CAYWVE010000028.1:0-5393 GCA_964461775.1 uncultured Candidatus Saccharibacteria bacterium
ATATGGCAAAGATCGATTCCAACACTAAAGATTCCAAAAAGGCCAAAGACGGCAAGCAGCGTATTCGCATTCGTCTCAAGGCTTACGATCATCGTATTCTCGACAAATCTGCTCGCATGATTATCGAGACCGCTGAGCGGACTGGAGCTGTAATCTTGGGGCCAATCCCCTTGCCAACTGAGAAGAAAATTTATACAGTATTGAAATCCACCTTTGTTCACAAGGACTCTCGCGATCAGTTCGAGATGCGCGTGCACAAGCGGTTGATTGAAATCATCGAGCCAACTCCCAAGACCATCGACTCGCTCACCAGCCTGAGCCTGCCAGCCGGAGTTAGCATCGAAGTAAAGATGTAACCCCTCCGCAGAGTTTGCCTCGGCAATACTCTTGCCTGATTGTGGTCTGGCATCAGGATCTGTAGCTTTCGCAAGAAAATTATAGATTCTGATTCTAGCCCGCAACGAGGCTGCTAGTAATTCTTCTTGTCTCCGACCTATACCCAATGGAGAAAGAAGCCAGTTATTATTATGAAAGGTTCCGGAATTATCGCCAAAAAGATCGTCATGAGCCAAGCGATTGCCAGCGATGGCAAAGCTCAGGCCATTACCGTCCTCAAGGCTGACCCAAATCTGATAAAGCAGATCAAAACCACCGAAAAAGATGGTTACTTTGCGTTGCAACTAGAGCTCCCCAAGACCAAGGGCGGCCGCGGGCATGTTCGCCGCGATCTTGCCACTCGCGAATTTCGCTTCGCCGAAGGCGAATACAAGATCGGCGACACTGTCGACCTGGGCATCTTTGAAGTCGGCGATGTAGTCGAGGCTACTGGTCGGGTCAAGGGTCGCGGATTTGCCGGTACCATCAAGCGCCACAACTTTCACCGTGGTCCGATGAGTCATGGACACGATCATCACCGCGCTCCGGGTTCTATCGGTGCTATGGGTATGCCTCGGGTAGAAAAAGGCCGTCGGATGGCTGGCCATATGGGTTCCAATATTGTTACTATCAAAAATCTCAAGGTTGTGGCCATCGATCTGGCCAATCACCTGGTAGCTGTTTCTGGTGCTATTCCTGGTGCCAACAATCAGCTCGTGATTATTCGCAAACATGGTTAAATCTACTGCCACTACTTCTGCCGCTCAGCTGGAGCCAATCGCTCTCGATACTCTCGAAGCGGGTTTTAGCACTCGGCAGATTTCGCTGCCTGCCTTGCGCCAGAGCCTGATTGGCTTTTTGGCCAACCTGCATCGCTCTACCGCCAACACCAAGCGCCGGGGTCAGGTGAGCGGTGGTGGCCGCAAGCCATGGCGGCAAAAGGGTACTGGTCGGGCTCGGGTAGGCTCTTCGCGTACTCCAGTCTGGCGTGGTGGTGGTGTGGTCTTTGGCCCCAGCACTGCCAAAAACTACCAGCACGATATTTCTCGCAGTCTGCGCACTCGCTCGCTCTTGGATGCTCTTTGGATCAAGCTCGAAACCGGTGCTGTCTTTCAGCTCGCTATTTCCGATCAACCCACCAAGACCAAGCAGGCCGTGGATATGATCGGTGTTTCTACTCGCCCAACTCTAGTGGTGGTCAGCACTTTGGCCGAAGGCAAAGCTTTTGCCAATTTGGACAAAGTGTTGCTCAATACTCCCGCCCAGCTCAACCTCCTCGACCTTACCAAGGCTCATCGGGTGGTGTTTGTGGGCGATGCCTGGGCAGCCTTTAAGCAGCGTATCAAGATATGAAACTCCTAATCCGCAAACCAGTTATTTCCGAAAAGAGTGTATCCCAGGGTACGAATGCTAATAAGTACACCTTTGTTGTTGACCCATCGGCTAGCAAGCCCGAAGTGGCTCGTGCCATCGAGGCTATGTTTAAGGTCAGCGTCAAAGCTATCAACATGACCAACATTATTGGTAAAACCAAGCGCTATCGCAAGATTGTGGGCAAGCGTTCCAATCAGAAGAAGGCGATTGTTACCTTGGCGGCTGGCCAGCATATAAATCTGTTTGAAGAAAGTAAGTAATCCCCATGGCTGTTATTAAGAAAAAACCAACCACTTCTGGGATCCGCGGCATGAGCGTGATTAACTTTCGCTCTCTTCTTACAGGCGCCGAGCCGGTAAAGGCTTTGACCAAGGGTCGCAAGCGTCTCGATGCTCGCAACAACCGTGGGGTCAAGACCATGACCGGGCGTGGTGGTGGTGCCAAGCGGCGCTGGAGAATGGTAGATCTCTACCAAAACAAGCTCAACATCCCAGCTCGGGTGGCCAGTATCGACTACGATCCAAACCGGACTGCCTTTATTGCTCACTTGATTTTTGCCGATGGTGCACATAGCTACATCTTGGCTCCTCAGGATCTCAAGGTGGGTGACAAGGTTGTGACCGCTGAGCAGACCAAGATCAAGCCAGGCAACCGTCTGCAGCTCAAAAACATTCCAGCCGGTATGACCGTGCACAATATCGAGCTTACTCCCGGCAATGGCGGCAAGCTGGCTCGTACCGCCGGTGGTAGCGCTACCCTGATGAGCTTCGATGGTGGATTTGCTCTGGTCAAGCTGCCTTCTGGCGAAGTCCGCCGCATCCCCGAGATCTGCTACGCCAGTATCGGTACCCTTTCCAACCCTGACCACATGAATGTCCGCATCGCCAAAGCCGGTCGTGCGCGTCATATGGGTATCCGCCCAACCACTCGTGGTAAAGCCAAAAACCCAGTCGATCACCCTCATGGTGGTGGTGAGGGTAGTACCTCTATTGGTTTGAAGTATCCCAAGACCAAGACCGGTCGTCCGGCTCTGGGCTACAAGACCCGCAACCGCAAGAAAAATACCAGCCGCTTTATTGTTCAGTCTCGTAATAGCAAGAAAAAGCGCTAATCTCACTAACTAGCTAACCATTATGTCTCGCTCAAGTAAAAAAGGACCATACATCGACGAACGCCTTATGAAAAAGGTGTTGGCCGCCAAACAGACCGATAGCAAGGCTACGATCAAAACCTGGTCGCGCAGCTGCAGCATTACTCCAGAAATGGTTGGCTTGACCTTCGGTGTCCATAATGGCAAAGATCATCTGCCGGTCTATGTGACCGACAACATGGTCGGCCACAAGCTGGGTGAGTTCTCCCTGACTCGCAAGTTCCGGAGCCACGGTGGTAAGATGGCCAAAGAGCAAGCTAAGGGTGGTAAGAAATAATCTAAATATCTATTATGCAAGTTCACGCTAGCGCCAAATTCGTTCGGATCAGCCCGAAAAAAGCCAGACCACTGGTCAAGGCTTTGCGTGGGGCAAAGACCGACACTGCTCTAAACCAGCTGCGGTTTGATGCTAGCAAGAGCTCACAGATCCTCTATAAGCTGATTGCCTCGGCTGTACAGAACGCGATCAACAACTACAACCTCAAGCCCGACAACCTCAAGATCAAGGCTCTCACCGTAAATACCGGCCCAACTCAGCGCCGCTACTGGTTCCGCTCGCATGGTCGGGCCGACCGGTTGCTCAAGCGTAGCAGTCATTTTGCGGTAGTATTGGAAGAAGTCCGGCCTACCCTAGTCAAAAAGCCGGTCGCTACTCCAGTAGCCACTACCGAGGCGCCAGCCAAGCCAGTGGCCGCTAAATCTACAGCCAAAAAGCCAGTAGCAAAGAAATAATCAACCTCCATGGGACAGAAAATTAATCCACAACTTTTCCGCTTGGGCCAAACATCGACTTGGCAGTCGAAATGGTTTGATACCAAAAATTACGCCAAATATTTGTTGGAGGATTTCAGATTGCGCCAGGCTGTATTGCTCAAACTGCGCAAGGCCGTAGCCGAGATCGAAATCGAGCGCACTGGTCAAAACACCACCATCAACCTCCTTACCTCTCGCCCAGGCATGATCATTGGCCGTGGCGGAGCTGGGGTCGAAGATCTGCGTAAGATTCTCAAGCCAATCTCTTCTACCACCAATCTGACTATCAATATTCAAGAGATCAAAAATCCCGATTCCTCGGCTGCCGTTATTGCCAACAATATTGTCGAGCAGATCGAACGCCGTATTCCTTTCCGTCGTGCCCTCAAGCAGGCGATCGAAGCCGGCAAGCAAGCTCGGGTTGAAGGTATGCGCATCTCGATCGCTGGTCGCCTCAACGGGGCCGAGATCGCTCGTCGCGAGACCCTCAGCTTTGGCAAGGTGCCTCTGCATACCATCAAATCTCCCATCAACTACGCCAGCCGTACCGCCTACACAACCTATGGCACGATTGGTGTAAAGGTTTGGGTGCTCGATACTGCTAACGCCGAAGACATTCACGCTTAATTTCTCCACATGTTACTCCCTAAAAAAGTAAAATTCAGAAAGCAGCATCGCGGCAAAATGGGTGGCGTGGCTACTCGTGGCAACACCGTTAGCTTTGGCAAGTTTGGCCTAAAGTCGATGGAAGCTAGCTGGATCACCTCTCGTCAGATCGAGTCGGCTCGGCGGGCGATCACTCACCATATCAAACGCGAAGGCAAAGTCTGGATCCGGATCTTCCCACACCAGGCTGTCACCGCTACCCCCAACGAGACCCGTATGGGTGGTGGTAAGGGTGCGGTGAGTCATTATGTCGCTACGGTCAAGCCAGGGACTATCATGTTTGAGATGGATGGTGTAGCCTACGATGTAGCCAAAGAAGCCCTCACCAAGGCTGGCCACAAACTCCCTGTAAAAACCAAAGTCGTTGTAAAAAACGCATAAGTAAGATATAACCACCATGGCAAAGAAAGAAATCAGCCAATTAGAAGACTACCGCAAGCTCGCCCCCAAGGAGCTGGTGGCCAAACTCAACACTCTCAAGGCCGAGTATCAGACTTTGCGCAACGAAATCGCCATGAGCAAGAGTCGCGACATCGCCAAGTCCAAGAAATTGCGGCTGAGTGTGGCGCGGATATCGACTGTCTTGCAGGAAAAAATGATTTTATCTCAACTAGAAAATACTAATGGAGAAGCTTAAACAGCAAAAAACTGGTGTTACTATCTCGCGAGCCGGTGACAAAACCGTAATCGTTAGCGTAGATACCTACATTGCCCACCCGCTCTACAAGAAGCGGATCCGCAAAACCAAGCGATTTGCCGCGCACGACGCGACCAATCGGGTTAGCGTAGGCGATACGGTACTGATCGGGGAGACCCGGCCACTTAGCCGCACCAAGCGCTGGGAAATTCTCGACATAGTTAAAGCAGCTGTAGTACAGGAGGAAGCGATATGATTCAAGAAGGAACAAATCTTCGGGTAGCCGACAACACAGGAGCCAAGCATGTCCGCTGCTTTAAGGTACTCGGCGGTTCCAAGCGCCGGTATGCTGGTTTGGGCGACATTGTCGTCTGCGCCGTCAAGGACGCCATGCCTACTGGTGTGGTTAAGCGCAAAGAGGTCGTCAAGGCTGTGATC
>CAYWVE010000029.1:0-24054 GCA_964461775.1 uncultured Candidatus Saccharibacteria bacterium
GCGCTTGCTCAGGGCTGGTAATATCCGGCTCGGTCACAATCTCGGCCAACGGCGTCCCGCACCGATTCAAATCCACCAAGCTTCCATTAGCAGTGTGCATCAGCTTACCGGCATCTTCTTCTAGGTGTAGTCGCGTGATCCCCACTACAAATTCTCGCTTGCTCTTGTCTGTCTGATCCAAATAATCTACCATCACTCGACCGTGCTCACCCATAGGGAAGAAAAACTGCGACACCTGATACCCTTTAGGCAAATCCGGATAAAAATAATTTTTCCGATCAAAGCGTTGAAATTCATTTATTGCGCACCCCAGCACCGTCGCCAATCGCGCCCCAAACTCCACCGCCGTTGCATTCATTGCCGGCAGTGTGCCGGGGTAGCCCATACAGATCGGGCAAACATTACTGTTTGGTGACGCATCGGAATCATTTTTGCATCGACAAAACATTTTGGTCGCTGTGGCCAACTGGACATGGATCTCCAACCCAATCACCGGTTCGTATTGTGCCAATAATTCTTTATCCATAATTATCCTGCCAGTTTACCAATCGCCCTACCCAAACTCTCTACCGCCCTGCGGATCTGACCAGCATTCGGCCGGGCATCCACCTCATGTGCCAGCCGATTGCGCAGTTTGTGAGCTTGCCATACTTCTTGTTCCAAGCTCCCCAGCCAACCACGGCCGTTTTTCAACCGGTCACCCATAGTCTGCCCGGCTACCCCCCGCCATTTCAATACTTGATCCAGCAATTTGTCTGCTTCCATCACTGCCCTTACCTGTGCATGCTCATCTGCACTATTTAACATAATCTTAATCTCGCCCCACCGCTTACCAATCTCACTGCGCTGGCTCTCAGCCAAACCCCCTCGTCGCCGACTCATCAGCCACCACGCCGCTACTGCTACTAGCAAAACTACAATCAATCCGTAAATCATTGCATGCCTCCCAACTTAGCATTTAGTTCCTGCCGCCAATCTGCTGTGGCCGTGGCTTCTTCAAACGCTCGCGCCACCCGCAATACCACCTCTTCTTCAAATGGTCGGCCAATAATCTGCAGCCCCACCGGCATCCCACCAACCATCCCGCACGGGATCGAAATTGCTGGCAACCCCGCCATACTCGCTGGAGTCGTCAGCAGATCCGCCTTGTACATCTCCAGCGGGTCGCTCACTCGCGCCCCCAGCTCAAAAGCAACCGTCGGGGTGGTCAGGCTGACGATCACATCTACTTTTTCAAATGCTTTATCAAAATCTTGTTTTATCAGAGCTCGCACCTTTTGCGCTTTGTCATAATACGCATCGCGAAAACCAGCCGACAAAGTATATGTCCCTAGCATAATTCTGCGCTTCACCTCCGAGCCAAACCCTTCAGCCCGAGTTTTTTTATACACATCAGCCAAGCTATCAGTGTCTGGATCGGTAGCTTTAGAAAATCCATAACGGATCCCATCGTACCGTGCCAAGTTAGCCGACACCTCGGCAGGCTGAATAATGTAATAAGTCGCTAGCGCATATTCTTCATGAGGCAAATCAACCCCTACAACATCAACCCCCCTGTTTCGAAACTCATCCCGCACATTATTCAAAAAGCTGTCCTTCTCATCCAGCCCACCTGCGGCAATAGTGTCTCTGGAAGACAATATACCTCTCATAAAACCAATTCGGATACCGTCAATGGGCTTTTTGCATTCGGCCACATAATCCGGCACCGGTACGCCGACAGTAGTCGAGTCCTTATCATCCTGCCCAGCTATCACCTGCAACACCCTTGCTGCATCCTCTACCGTTCGGGTGATCGGGCCGATCCGATCCAACGAGCTAGCCATTGCTAGCAATCCATAGCGGCTTACCCGCCCATAAGTTGGCATCATCCCCACTACACCGCAAAAAGCCGCTGGTTGGCGGATCGATCCGCCCGTATCACTCCCCAAAGCAAAAGGCACCAAGCCGGCCGCCACGGCTGCGGCTGCACCGCCCGAGCTCCCACCCGGCACCCGCTTGGGGTCCAGAGGGTTCAGCGTTGGTCCATATACAGAATTTTCGGTACTTGAGCCCATCGCAAACTCGTCCATATTAGTCTTGCCTATCATCACCGCTCCCGCCTCACGCAGCTTACGAATCACAGTCGCCTCATACGGGGATACAAATCCTTTTAGCATCTTAGAGCCAGCCGTAGTTGGTAATTCTAGCGTAGCCATATTGTCTTTGGCCAGATACGGCACCGCCAACTCAGATTTGCCACTGGCAATCGTACCCAACATCTCTCGGGTAGCTACGCCGTCCGGCACCACCGCATTGAGCACTTTTTTTTCCTCGATCAAACTCAGCGATCTATCTATCGCCTGCTCCAAGCCTAATTTTGCCCACACATCGATTGTACTCATCAGTCCGTAATCACCCACTAGCTGCTTATGCCTTATCTATAATCTTTTTTACCTTGATAAATTCACCCTCCCGTTGAGGGGCTCGTATCAAAAACGCTTCCCGCTCTATCACTGATTCAGCTATCTCGTCCGCCTGCATTACATTAGCCAAGCCCGTAATCTGCCCCATCTCCCCCGTATTTGCAGTATCGATCTGCCCCAACTGGTCGATGTACCCCACTACTGTCGATAAACTATCGACCAGGCTCGCCCGCTCTTCGCTCGAAAGCTCAATTTGAGCTAGCTCCGCCAGCTTGATCAGATCGGCATCGGATAATTTCATATATGGGTATTATACAGCCAACCGCATTGACAACAAAGCCCCATTTTGCAATCCTATAGCTACCTTTTGTACATTATGGAGGCTGATTATGGCTCGCGGATCACATCGCCACGGCAGGTCACCAAGTTCTAAGAAAAAGAGCCCTGACTACACCCCTCTCTCTGACGACAAGCGCCAGCGCTACGCCAAATATATCGAAAACAGCCGGAGGCGACCCACCCGTTCGGCAAGAGTGGACACCTCAGAGACCGACTCCAGACCTCTCATCATCCTATGCTTCATCCTGGCTGGTATCGCCTTGTGCACCTTCTATGTCGTTACCCGGATCTAGCCCGCCTCTCCCTGCCGGAATTATCCGGCTTTTTTATTATCCATCAGATTGACAGATCTATAGTCTTTAGTTACTCTGGAAGCAGATTTTTCTGTAGTTTAACAACCCAACGGAGGCCTATATGCATCTCATCATTACCGTCTGCCTGGGCGTACTCGCCTATGCAGCTATCGGGTACCTCCTGCTTGTGGCCTACATGTGGCGCTACAAGCGAACAGGGATCCTCGGCATCCAGCCCAGAAGCGTCATCTGGCGCATCCTGGACTATCACTTCAATCTCGGGCTGTGTCGCTGGATGACACATAACACCAGGTGGGAAAGGAGGATAGCCGCGGACCCCAAGTATGGCAGCCTTTGCTACACCTCGCTCGCCATCTGGTGGTTTACCCACCTCATCCCCCTCGTCACACTTGCATCCATCATCATTTACCTGTTTTTCTTCATCTTTATGCTATGTTGCGCAATTGGAAATGCATTCGAGTACATGACCATTAAGGTACTCGGCAATCGGGCCAATCCAATCAACCAGTGGTGGTATCACCTGGGCTTGTGGATCAAGACCTCTTCAGCCGTCCACGCCCTGCGCACCCATACTGATCGCACAGCACAGGGATGCATCGCGGTACTGAAGTACCTCTGGCAGTGGCGACAGTTTATCCTGGTGGGCATCGTCCTCGCCTTAGCACTGGTAAACATTCTCTACGCTCACCTCAGCCCTGGTACCAGCTTTGGAATAGCAGCATTTGTTCTATTCCTCCTTGCTGGCCCAGCCAAGTTCATCTGCGCCGTAGCGTTCACCAACAAAGTAACTCTCGAACGCCGTCACCTGACAAACTTCATCGTCAGCGCTGGGGTTGTCTGCTTTGGGTGGGTCTTGAGCCAGCTCGGTCAACCTACCACACCCATCGACATCCAGGTACTCAACCCGACCATCCAAGGGCTTAGCTTTCTGGCTATCTCATTGATTTGGCTGAGCCTAGCGGACAAAACCTTTGGCGCTATTGGCCAATGGCACTACCACAACTACTATCTGATTCGCAGCCACACTCGCGATCACCCATTGCTCGGCGAAGATCTCCCAACCGATGCCCTGCGTCAAGCCTGGTATCAGCAGGAAGGCAACCCCAACGGCAAAAAGTTCACCAAGAACCAGAGAAAACAGAGGCTGGATACGCATCCACCCCTGACGCTCACAGACTTCTCGCTGGCTTGGTATCGATTCCGTTTGCAGCTCTGTGCCTCACTCCTCTTTACCGTAGTCATGCTCATCCAGGTTCAGACACTCGGCTGGACTATTCTCTGGGTTATGGTCATCACCATCACTACCCTTGGCTTGTGGGTGGAGATGCATACCAGATGGTACCAGCTCAACGATCCAGCCTCTCGGGACAATCTGATCGAGCGCTTCAAGCAAGAAGCTCTGAAAGATCTTGAAAAGGAGCTGCGTCCGTCCGCTGTCACGCCTCACCGCTGGCCAAGCGCGCAACCCAAAACTCCACGCCCCTACAAGCGCAATCGGCTCTATGAACTTCTCGATGGCATTGGATCCTGGGCCACCGATACTCTAGACGGAGTCTGCCCCAAGGTAACCGTCACGATCATCCGACCCGACCCACCCGCGCCCAGCACCTAAACTGCACCCAATCTGCCCCGCTCAATGCGGGGCTTTTTATTAGCCAAATATATAAAACCTCACATACGGCCAAAAAATTATCGCCGCTACCGCTACCGCCCCCAGCGCCATCAACAAGGTTAGCCCCGCCATAATATCTTTGGCTGCTTTGAATTTGGGATTGTATTCGGTACTGATCCCATCCAAAATATTTTCCAATACACTATTGATCACCTCGCTTGCAAACACCAGCAGGATCATCAGTACGATCAAACCCCGCTCTACCGATCGCACATGCAAGATATATGTCAGCACTATCACCGCTACCGCTACCAAAAATTCAATCCGAAAATTCTGCTGGCCTTGCCACAATTCCACTATCCCCCGCCAAGCATACCGAAAACTCCGATTAAACCGATGCCAATTCATGAAACACTGCTAAACCGTTATAAAAAGCCTGACTATTCAAAAAATTTCCTAATCCGCCGCCACACCCGTGGTTCTACCACTTTAGATAACCCCATGTGTCCACCCGATCGCAACATTACCGAGTCTGCTCCTGTTCGCTCCACTAGCTCATCAAGTGGATCCATAATGATAATCTCGTCATCTGCTGCATTTATAATCATCGTTCTGGCTCCCTCTATTTTGTCCAAAGATTGCATCGGATTATAAAATCCGCCTTTGGCAAGCTTGTCCCAGTCCTTTTTCTTCATCCGGTACCCATTACCAAACGCCATCTCCACAAACCGACCCAGCTGGCTCAATGGTTCGGCCGACTTTTCCTCTAGGCGCCAATCCAAAACCGGCGATAGCGCCACAACCTTGTGTACTCGCTTGTCACTCGATGCCTCTAGCACCGCCGGCCCCCCAAAGCTAGCCCCAATCAGATAAATCTGTGGCTTTGCAACTCTGTATTGCTTGTTGGTCCACAAATCCACAAAGCCCTTCTCCACACCAACAATTACATCCAATAGATCGCGAGTAGGCGACTTATCCAAAAACCAACCGTCACTTTCCCAGCTTCCTCGATACCGCCAATTGATCACCCAAAATCCCTGAGCTGCTAATTTTTCCAACACATCATCGCGCCTACCTGGGTAAGACGGCATACCCGCGCACAAAACAATTACCTTGCTAGTCTTGCGCGCGGGTACCACCACCTCCGCCACGATGTCTTTTGCAAATCGCGTCCGGATGATCATGCTTGTATCTTACAAACCAAAGTTAGCCGAAGCTCCAGCCCCACCTTGCAAACCCTGCAGCAATTCACTGAAGTCAGTAAATGTTACATTGCGTGGCTCCTGAAACTTGCTCTGGTCTACCTGCCACGGCTGGCACTCGTAGTTCACATCCTCATCCAGATCAAACTGGTCGTTCACCGCAGAATCATCGGCCTGTCCTTCGGTACTCATCTTGAAACCCTGAGTTTCGCCATCTACCCACACGAAAGCAGTGTCATCTTTTACAATCACATGCCCAGACTCCCGGCCATCGCCCACCACTACCTCAAAGTCGCCACGCATCCGCTGCTGAGCTACAAAAGCCACACCAGAAGATTCCTCACTCTCAAAAGTACACTGCTGGGCGGTACCCATACTCAGCAGCGACCGCAGACTACCCTGCGACTCTTCGGTTTGAGTATTGTTATTAGCATTGTTGCTCTCTGCACCACCCCGACTCTGCAGCCCCGCCCACGCTACTCCACCTATCACTAACGCTCCAATTACATACAACCAGACATTGTTCATAAGAAATATCAAAAAGTTATTACCCTTAGTCTAACACCTATCCCACCAATCGCTGGAATTCGGCCAGGTCCAACACCTCTACCCCCAGCTCCACCGCCTTGTCGTATTTGCTCCCCGGATTCTCTCCCACCAGCACATAGTCCGTCAGCTTCGATACCGATCCGCTCACTTTGCCGCCCGCTGCGCGTATCAGCTCCTCAGCCTCTTCTCTGGGCATTCCTGCCAGTACGCCGGTTATCACAAAGCTCTTCCCCGCCAGTCTAGTCGACCGTGGCCTCGCTGGAGCCTCCAAAGCAATCCCTACCCTCCACAGCTTATCGAGCACCGCTAGATGCTCTGGCTGAGCCAAATACTCTACGATGCTCCGTGCTACCTTGTCGCCAATCCCTGCTACTTCCATCAGCTCCTCCACGCTAGCGGTAGCGATCGCCGACCACTCCCCAAAATACTCTGCAACATCCCGAGCCGTTTGTTCCCCCACGAGCGGTATCCCCAATGCGTACAAAAATCTATTCAACTCCACCACCTTTCGCTCCTGGATCGCCGCCACCAGATTAGCAGCACTCTTCTCCGCAAATCTCTCCAACGGTTCAATATCACCCTCTTCCAGGGTAAAAAAGTCGGCCGCATCGCGCACCAATCCCTCTTTATACAGCTGCTCAATAATTTTCTCGCCCAAACCTTCGATATCAAAAGCATCCCGCGATACAAAGTGTCTTAATTGCTTGAGCTGCACTACGAAACACTGTGCGTTCACACACCGCCAAGCCGCTTCTCCCTCTACCCGCACCACCGCACTACCGCACACCGGGCACTCTCGCGGCATTACAAATGCCCGAGTCCCCTTGGGTCGCTTGCCCTGAATCACTTCCAGTACTTCAGGGATGATATCACCAGCTTTTTGCACCAACACCGTATCTCCTACTCGCACATCTTTGCGTTTTACTTCATCTTCATTGTGCAGAGTTGCCCGACTTACCGTCGTCCCCGCCAGCTGGACTGGCTCCAATATCGCTACTGGTGTTAGCGTTCCCTGTCGCCCCACCTGCACCTCAATATCTATCACCTTTGTCTCTTTCTGCTCCGCCGGAAATTTATAAGCCACTGCCCAGCGCGGTGATTTAGCCGTATGCCCCAATTCTCCCCGAGTCGCCAGATCGTTGATTTTTATCACTATCCCATCGGTATCGTAGGCTAACCCCGCCCGCTTCTCGCCCCACTTCTGGATAAAAGCCGCTACTTCATCCATATCGCGACAGAGCTGATAGTGCGGGTTCACCGCAAAGCCTAAGTCTTTTAGCGTAGCCAAAATATCCTGCTGAGTTTGTACCCCCACTTCACCTTCTATGTCGTACACAAAGCTTCGCAACCTCCTGTCCGCTGCTACTTGCGGATCAAGCTGCCGCACGGTGCCGGCAGCTAAGTTGCGCGGATTGGCATACACAGGCTCTCCCCGTTTGGATTGCTCAATATTCGTCTTGGCAAAATCATCTTTGGCTATATACACCTCACCGGATACGGTAATATTGAGCGGCTCTTTCAAACTCAAAGGAATATCCCGGATCGTCCGTACGCTATGAGTCACATCCTCACCCACCCGACCATCACCCCGAGTGGCCGCAGTCGTCAGTCGCCCCTCCACATATGTCAGCACTATCTGCAAACCATCGATCTTCAGCTCAGCCACATAATCCCAGTCCCGATCCACCAATCGTTTCGCCCGCGCTTCAAATTCACGAACCGCCTCTACCGAAAAAGCATCATCCAGGCTCAATCTTGGCCGCCCGTGCTGTATAGAAGCAAAATCACCCGATACTTTGTCGGCCACCCGCCCAGTCGGAGAATCGGAGCGCACCAAATCCGGGAAATCTCCCTCCAACGCCTGCAGCTTGTGGTACAACCGATCGTACTCAGCATCGCTCACCTCCGGCTTATCCAAAACATAATACGCATGAGCGTACAAATTGAGCTGCTCGACCAATTCGTCGATCTGCTTTTTGGCCTCTCCTTTATTCACCTCTCTATTGTAAATGAAAAAGCAAAATCCCCAGACTATTCTGGGGATTCGCTCGTACCCGGTTTCGTCTCCCCGCTATTCGCAGGAGGAGCGGGTGGAGCTACGCTCGACCCTGAGCCCTCCGTTCCCTCTGGCTCTCCTGCCCGATCAACAGCAGCCTTACACGAGCTCTCCCCCATACCTTTCAAATCATCCATCAGTGTCTTGGCCACATTATCCCGCTCGGTTGGAGACAGCACCTTCGCCGACTTCTTCTCTACCCCCGAGATTAAGTTTTTCAGGGCATCTACCTGTGGCACCACCTGCTGCCGCTGAGGCACCGCTCCAGACACTGACGGCCTACCGCCACCACCCGAGCCTCCGCCGCCACCGGGACGGCGCTGGTAACCCTGACCTCCTCCACCAAACCGAGACTGTGGTGGAGGCGCGTTCACTGCTCGCTCCAATGCTGTCTTGGTATCACTCATAACCTTACCTTCTACCGAAGCAATACTTTGCGAATACAAGCGACGAGAAGTTTCCATTATCTGCCCTCTGTTCCCCGATGTCTCCGCCGTTGGGGCCAAAGTCACGGCCGAAAAAGCTCCCGCAGTCAGACCATCGATCGACAGCTTGATATAAATATTAAACACACTCAGGTTCACCAGATCTTGCTCGTCAAATACCGGGGCAAACTCTTTTACCAATCCCGGCGCATCGTCACCCCCTACCCGGAAAGACACAATCGTTCCCACATTTCCAAAAATCGCATTCTTCACCGTATCCGGTAGCTGAGCCATATACTGATTGGCCAGCGTCAGGCTCAACCGATACTTTCTCGCCTCCGACAAAATCACCGCAAAAGAATCGGTCGCAAAGTTTTGAAACTCATCTACATACAAGAAGAAATCTGTTCGTTTTTCCTGATCCGCTTCATCTGCACGACTCATCGCCGCCAGCTGCAATTTAGTTACGATCATCGCACCCAACAACGCTGCATTGTCTTCCCCGATCAAACCCTTGGTCAGCTTTACCAGCAAAATTTTCTTGCCATCCATCACCTCTCGCAAACTAAAACCACTTTTGGGCTGGGCCACGATATTTCGTACCAGCGAGGATGACAAAAACTGACCTACCTTATTCAAAATTGGGCTGATCGTCTCGGCCCGTTGCCGCTGATCGAGCGTATTATACTCGGTCAGCCACCGCGATTTGATCACGGGATCCTGGATTTTATCGATCACCTCTTCGCGAAAAACATCGTCAGTAAACAACCGTGGCAACATCATCAGAGTCGCGCCTTCGTAATCCAACAATGCTAACACCGCCGAAGACAACCAGTATTCCAAGCGTGGACCCCAAGATTCACCAAAGATTTTCTTAAACACACTCACCACACCCGACGCAGTCACTACTTTGTACTTGGGATTTTCCGCCTCCAACACATTAAACGCTACCGGAAATTCACTATCACTCGGGTCAAACAATATCACATCGGCAGCGCGTTCGTTTGGGATGCGCTCCAATACATAATCCACATAATCTCCATGAGGATCCACCACCCCTACTCCCCGACCCTCCTTGATATCATCCAAAGTCATGTTTTGCAGCAGAGTCGACTTACCCACACCAGATTTACCAATCACATAGATATGCCGGCGACGATCGGGAATCTTGATCCCAAACACCTCTTGGCTCCCGCGAAAGTTAGTCGTACCCATATTGGTCAGCTCCTGCGCTGGTACTTCATCCGCCAATGGCAAGTTAGCTGGTGGTTCACCTTTTTTCGATCCTGCCCATACAATATGCGGCGTGCTAACAGTATTGCTAGGCAAGTGATAAATACTCGCCAGCTCGGTCACATTCAATACCACCCCTACATCATTAAAAGCTCGGCTAGCATACTGCGAGATCAACACTCCGCCCGGCTGCGTGATTGGTTTGGCCGCAAAACCATTGAGGTTTGTAGTATTAAACTGTTTAAAAGTTCCGACCAATAGGTCTAGATGCTGCCGAGCTGCCTCAGGGGTGATATCTACCGACACAATTCGGATCTTGGTTTGGAAGCCCAACTTCGTGCTCTTTTCTTCAATCTGCTTGAGAGCGTCCTCCACCCCCGGTGCCAACTCTACCTTACCCGGCTCTACCACCTTGGCTTGCCCGCTAATAGCCGTACTCACCACATCCGATGCCAAACTCTTTAGCCCCTTGATCAAACCAGATCTAAAGTCGGTCTGTCCCGTCCGCACAGCTGTAATATATTTCAATGCACGGTTCCGCCAGGTGTCATTCTCGGGCCGCACCATTACCTGCACCCAAACCTGAGCCGTATCGCTCAGCTTGCTCAAAGTGGCAGTGATACCAGACAAAGGATCTACATCAAAGTTGGCAAAGCTCTTGATCGGGAATAAATCCTCGCGTGCCAAAGTCAGCTCCGCTGCCACCACCGCCGATTCCGGCGACAATTTCTGCGGATTAGCATAATCCTTCACCTCCTGAATATTTACACCTTGGTACTGGGCGTAAATCTGACCTTCTACATAACCCTGCAAGTATCGCGGCGTCCATACGAAAAAGCGGATCGCCTTTTCTTGTGCTTGAATCTCAAAGCTAATCGTATCCTGTACCGCTCCCTTACTCCGCTCCAATTCTGGCTTGTAGATACCGTGCAAACTCGAAAACATCAGCTCCGCTGCCAAGGGAGTTGTTTCGTTTTCTTTAGGCACTTCGATACTCAAAAGTACTCCATCTTGCGCTGGAGCCAATATCTCCATCGCCTTACCCGTCGACGATACTGGTAGCTCGACACCCGGTGCCAGTGCTGCGTCGACCCGCTTAGCCGGACTCACTGCCGTTTTTCGCTCTCGGCTTGACCGGATTAACCCAATTACCAAATAAAAGAAAATCGCCCAGCCAGCCAGGATTACTATCAGTACTAAAATATCTACCCAGTTATCAAACATTTGTGCCTATATTATAGCGCATCCACCTACCCTCTGGCTTTATTTTTCTCCCCAATTGTTATCTTCCTACCTTCAGTTTAGGCCAACTCGTACAGACCCTTGGTCGACTTCTTAAACAAATCACGGTTCTGCAGGTTGGCCACAACTGTATTGCGCTTCACCTGACGCCGGGCCAATACCTTTTGGACAATGTCATCAGAGCTAGCTGCTCCACCCGATTCTTCGATCACCTCTCGAATCACATCCGAAACCACACCAGGAGTAAATCCTTGATCTTTCAAAGCATAAATTCCTCGCCCAACCAAGACAAACCGTGTATCACCAATTAGCTCGTTGTGCACTGTGCGCGACAACACTCGTCTTCCAGGAAACTCAATGTTGATCGACTCAGCAATCTCACGAAAATGCATGGGGCGAGCCCATTTTTGTAATATCAAAAACACCTTATCGCGAATTCGCTTAGGTGCTACCACCGGCCAATTCTTCAAACCCCAACGCGCATCCAGCGTCATCCCCAAATTTGCCGCAACCCGCAACGCACCGGCCAGCACCGATCGGTTCAGCTGGGCTCCGTATTCACTATAAGCATCTCCAGTTAGAAGCTTCTCCCAAATCTCTATCTCGGTCATGGGTTGACCACTTTTTTGCAATATCTTTTCAATCTCCCCAATCAATTTAGGCAACATCGCCATCGGGAAGCCTTTTACCACCCAACCTGGCTCAAACATGTTGCCCTTACCCAGCTCGGCTACCTCTGGGTTCATCGCCATCACCAACCGCAAAGCATTTAGCTCAGCCTCTACCCGTGGATCTGACTCTACCCGAAAGTACCGCGTCAATTCGCGAAGCGACACCATCCCACCCAGCTCGATTGTGTGACCGTTAATCATTTTGGTCAAAGCCTGCAGATCTTTAGTTGGTCGAGCCGCCAATCGCTTGATTGCAGCCGCCTCAATCTGGCGCACCCGCTCTCGCGTGATGCTAAACTTTTTACCTACTGCATCCAAAGTCGTCTTCTGACCATCTTCCAGACCATAGCGCAGAGTCAACACCTCCCGCTCTCGTTCTCGTAGGCTATTTACCGCTCCAGACACCACAACCAAAGGATTCAGCGCCTCACGGCTCCGTTCTTCTTGCTCAACCATAATCGAGCGAATAATCGAGTTTTCACCACCTTGGTCGTTGTGTAATTCTTCCATCAAATCTTCTTAGATATCGATAAATCTCCTCCAAAACAGCGCCCTCTACGACGCCCACCCCTATTACCCCTTCATTATATCACTTTAGTCATTTTTTGTCAAATACTTCTCTCCAATTGCTCTCACTATTCTCCAATCAAAAAACCGCTCTTACAGCGGTTAAAGCTCGAAGCCAAGTACTTAGTTAGCCCAAGAAAACAGCTCTTCCCGAAACTCTTGAATTATTTGATTCTTGGTGGCCAAATCATTTTTTGCCTGATATTGGTCCAGATAATCCAATGCCGCCTTGTACTGCTCGTCCGTAATCGTAATTTGGGGCGGGAGGTTGTCGTAATTCACTACATCGGCGCTCGCCCCGCCTGCCAAATCACCTAGATACTGGCTACTAATCAACAAAATACCGGCTACTACTATAAAAGCCGCCACACCCCCGATCAATCTCAATCGCTTCTGATCCATTGCCTATATCATAAACCAAATAAAAGAGGGTGGCTACATAGCCACCCTACTCTCCAGTTTCAAAGGTTCGATTCCCGGCATCGGCAACCCTGCCAGATATGCCAGCATTGCCCCGCCCCCAGTGCTCACATGTGTCAGTAGCTCCGCCACCCGCGCTTCCTTAGCCGCCAAGAGCGTAGAGGCTCCACCGATCACTACTACACCACGGCTCTGCACCGATCGCATTTCTTGCATCAGTAGCCGAGTTCCCCGGCTACCCTCTTCATTCTGCATCGTACCCAGCGTTCCGTTCCAGATCACCGAACACGACTGACGAACAATGCCTAGGTACCCCTCCAGGGTACGCGGCCCAATATCTATCACCGCCCCTTGCTGGAATTTTGCATCCACCGGACACTTCATCTCGACCCCACAATCACACGCCACTCGGTACAGCTCATCCACCACCACCAGGTCGGAATAAGCCGCGCTCCCTAGCAGCAAGTAGTTAACCATGCCGCTCTGCATCATGGCGATTGCAGCCGCCTTTTTGCTCTCGAGCTTGTTGCCACCCATAATCAGCGCTACTCGCCGAGGCAGCTGCTCAGACATTATGCGATTCAACGCGCGCACTTCACGCACCATCAGCATCCCAGCGATTGGCCGCTCAAATAATCTCGGCAGCACACTGACCGATGTATGGTCCCGATGCGCAACCCCGAAAGCATCATTCACATACACCTTGGCTCCGGTGAGCTCCTTAAGCCCCCCTGCAAACGACCGGCCACTCCCCGCCTTCTCCTCACGCCAATCAAACCGCAAATTCTCCATCAAAATAACCCCGCGACCCCCCTTCTCTCTCAAGTACGCCAAACGATTCATCAGGGCCTCTGGGTCCCAGCCTGGGCTTTGAGGTAAACCTCCTCTGTCGACCCAGTATGTTGCGCCCAAGCCAGCATTTGCCACTAAGTGCTTGAGTCTCCCCCGAAGCAACTGAAGCGAGAGCCGCTGATCCGGCACACCTTGCGGCCGGCCCAGGTGACTGATAACCACACTAATACCACCTTGCTGACCGATATTCCTCAAGGTAGCCATCGACCCCTGCAGCTTGGTATCATCCAGCACCAGCCGCTTGCCCCTGCTTGCTCCCGCCATTAGCGGTACATTCAGATCCAAGCGCACCAGCACTACCTGCCCCGGATCAATACTTCGATCCAGCAGTGTTCGCAAACCATCCATTCGTTTGCCTCCAAGTTAAATTTTTCAAGACTCCAAGATGCCAACACTATAGACTCGACTCCTGCATTCGTCAATCCTCGGCTCGTCTACAGATCCTTGATCTGCCCAGCTACCTTCTCCCCTACCACCTCGGCCAAGGCAGGCAGGCTTGCCTCCTTGACCGCTCGCATCGATCCAAAAGCCTTGATTAGCTTCTTGCGCGTCGCTGGACCCACTCCGGCAATTTTTTCCAGCTCTGATTCGCGTACCTTCTTGCGGGCTAGATGTGTATGCAAACCCAAAGCAAACCGATGTGCCTCATCCCGGATCGTTTGCAACAGATACTTGGCTGGGGCATTGTTGGGCAATACGATCACTCCTCCATTGCCTGGCAAGACAATGTCATCTTTGGCTTTTGGCGCGCTATGATCACCTTTGGCTATCCCGATAATTGGTATCCCAATCGGCCCCAACGCCTGCACCACCGCATTTACCTGCCCCTTGCCCCCATCGATCACTATCAGGTCAGGACGCCGCGCAAACCCACTATCACTATCCAGCTTGGCAAACCGTCGCTGCAACACCTCCGCCAACGAGGCGAAGTCATCGGGACCAACCACACTCCGGATTTTAAATCGCCGGTACTGCTCCTTGTTCATCTTGCCCCCTTCAAATACCACCATCGATCCCACCGAGTCTGTCCCTTGAGTATTCGAAATATCATAGGCCTCGATCCGATCCAACTTATTTAGCTTCAATAACTTCTCCAGATCCTTCACCCCTTGTTCATGTCCGCGCTTTTCCAAATTTAAATTCATCGCCAAACTCATCAACCGCAACCGAGCATTCTGATTGGCGATCGTCACCAAATCCCGCCTAGCACCCCTACTTGGATTTACTAGCTCTACCTGTCGCCCAGCTCGCTGAGCCAACCATTGCTCTAGCACCCCTTCATCGGCAATCTCTACCGGCAACAAAATCACCGGCGGGATCTCCTCGGTCTGCAGATAAAAATCCCGCATAAAAGCCGAGATCACTTCAGCATCGGTCATCTCGTACTGGCTATCCAGAGCAAATGTCTGACTATTGAGCAGCTTTCCTTTCCGGACTCGCAAATACGCCACTACCGCCTTGTTGAGCTGTCGCTCAACCCCCAATACATCCGCCTGCAACCGCAAATTAGTCGAGACCACCGACTGCCGCTGCCCGATCTTTTCAATCGCCTCCAAGCTATCACGCAGCTTGGCAGCTCGTTCAAATCGCTTTTCGCCAGCCGCTTGCTGCATCGCTTTTTTCAGATCTCGCGCTATTGCATCGTATTGTCCGCCAATAAATCGGATCACCTCCTGCATCACCGCTCGATATTCTTCGACCGACACTTTGCCAATACACACCCCGCCGCAAATCCCCAAATGATAATTCAAGCACGCTCTCCCCACCCCCTTAGCCAATTTATCGTTACTAATTGCCTGCGGACTCGAACAAATCGGGAAAATCTTTTTGATCAGCTTCAGCAAATCATATACCGGTCGACTCTCGATATATGGTCCAAAATACCGCGCCCCATCATTGGCCACCCGTCGAGCCAGTAAAATTCGCGGAAACTCTTCTTGCATCGTAATCCGGATATACAAATAGCTTTTATCATCCCGCATCAACACATTGAAGGGCGGCCGATGCTTCTTGATAAACTCATTTTCCAAAATCAACGCCTCTACCTCACTCCGCACTGCCACCGTCTCTACTGCCGCGATCTTGGCTACTAGCACCTGCGTCTTGATCGACTGACCAGCAGGCTTAGCCCAATACGAAGTGACTCTTTTGCGCAAGTTCTTAGCTTTACCCACATACAAAATATCCCCGGCCTTATCCTTCATCAGGTATATTCCCGGATCGATCGGAATCTCTTTGAAATTCGGCTTATACATACACACCCATTCTACCAATAAAAAAGGGAGGGCAGCGCCCTCCCCATCAACCTGACTCTCTGCGATAAACGCGTTGTAATCCGGAGGCACCAGTCCTCCCTTGATCTTCTTGGCTGGTAGCTGGATCTTCCAGTAAACTGGCAGCTTGTTTTGCCGACCGGGATCGAGAACCACCAGGCGCTAGGCACTAAGTGCCACCGGGGTCTCAAATCAACCATAGTCATCCCACAAGCCAGCTCCTTCCGACCAGTTTGCCCAGATGCCGAAGATAGATCACAACAAGAGGAGACGACCATCACCGTCCACTTCGAGCTTATAGCTCATACTCAACGCTTACACCGAGAGGTATGAAGGTGCTCCTCCGACAAGAGTTGATTCTCTCGCCGGATTTACAAGACTCAATTTAGCAGACCTCTCCCACCAGCGCAAGCCCAACTACCGCTTGAGCAGATCTACCAGATACTTACCGGTGTAGGAACCCTTCACCTTGGCAACCATCTCCGGGGTGCCCTCTGCAATGATCCGACCCCCCAAATCTCCCCCTTCTGGGCCCATGTCGATCAGCCAGTCAGCCGTTTTGATCACATCCAGACTATGCTCGATCACGACCATCGAGTTGCCTTTTTCGACCAACCGATGCAATACATGCAACAGCTTATTTACATCCTCAAAGTGCAATCCTGTGGTTGGCTCATCCAATACATACAAAGTTCGGCCGGTTGCTCTCCGCGACAGCTCACTGGCTAGCTTGATCCGCTGCGCTTCACCTCCAGACAACTGCGTCGCTGGTTGACCCAGTTTTACATAGCCCAACCCCACTTCCAGCAAAGTTTCTAGCTTTGTCTTGATCGAAGGAATATGTTGGAAAAATTCGATACTATCCTCTACGGTCAGATCCAGCACATCTGCAATGTTTTTGCCTTTGTAGTAAATCGACAAAGTCTCCAGGTTGTACCGGCGCCCCTTACACACATCACACGGCACATAAACATCGGGCAAGAAGTGCATTTCAATCTTGATTACACCATCACCACGGCAATTCTCGCACCGACCACCTTTGACATTGAACGAAAAGCGTCCTTGCTTAAAACCGCGTGCTTTTGCCTCGGGCAGAGCCGCAAACATATCGCGAATAAAAGTAAACAACCCAGTATAAGTAGCCGGATTACTCCGCGGACTCCGACCGATCGGGGACTGGTCGATGTTGATGATCTTATCTATATGCTCAATCCCTTTGATCTCTTTATGCTTGCCCGGCAAATCATGTGCGCCATGCAATATCCGCGATAGCGATTTGGCCATAATGTCATTGATCAGGATCGATTTGCCCGATCCAGATAATCCGGTGATACAAACAAAAGTCTGCAACGGAATCTTAGCCGTAACTTTCTGCAGATTAAACTCCTCGGCCTCTACAATCTCCAACCATTTGTCATTTGGCTCTCTGCGCTTCTTGGGCACCTCGATCTTTCGCTTGCCCGACAGGTACTGGCCGGTTAGCGACCGGGGATTCTTCGCCACCTGAGCTGGCGTACCCTCCGCTACGATTTCTCCACCATGCTTACCTGCCAATGGGCCCACATCGATCACCCAATCCGATGTCGTGATCGTCTCCTCGTCGTGCTCCACCACCAATACGGTATTGCCCAGGTCCCGAAGATTAGACAAAGTTTTGATCAAGCGCTGGTTGTCATGCTGGTGCAAGCCAATCGATGGTTCGTCCAATATATAAATTACGCCAGACAAGCCGGAGCCAATTTGAGTCGCCAACCGAATCCGCTGCGCCTCTCCACCAGACAAAGTATTGGCCGAGCGATCTAGGGTCAGGTACTCCAATCCCACATTGCGCAAGAAGCCCAATCGTTCGTTGATTTCTTTTAAGATTTGTTTCGCAATCAGCTGCTGCTGATCCACCAGCTTGAGCCCTGCAAAAAAACCCACCGATAGTCGCACCGGCATCTGTGCCGCTTCAATGATAGATTTGTCCCCCACCGTTACCGCCAATACTTCCGGCTTCAATCGCTTACCTGCACACTCGGGGCAAACCTTGGCAGTCATAAATTGTTCTATCTCCGCGCGGATAAAGTCCGAGTCTGTCTCGCGGTAGCGCCGCATCAGGTTTGGAATCACTCCTTCGAACTGCACATCATATTCGTTGGTCTTGCCCGCGGGAGTCCGGTATTTGACCGTCACCTCATCCTTACCCGTACCATGCAAGACAATCCCCAGCGCCTTCTCCGAAAGTTTAGCTACTGGAATATTCAAATCGATCTTGTATTGCTTAGCCACCGCCTCCAGTATTCGGCTCGACCATCCACCTCCAGCCGTCATGTGATTTCCCCATGGTCGCACCGCGCCTTCGAGCAAGCTCAAGTTTTTGTTCGGAATCAACAAATCCGGATCCAGCTCCATCGTGATCCCCAACCCTGTGCATCGAGGACAAGCACCGTGTGGACTGTTGAAGGAAAAGTGTCGTGGCTCCAACTCAGGGATGCTAATGTCGCACTTAGGACAAGACAAACTCTCGGAAAAAAACCAATCTTTGGTACCATCACTCACCTTTAGCTTGCCATTGGCCAGCCGCAAAGCTGTTTCTACCGAATCCGACAACCGCGTGCGGTCGTCTTGGCTAGCATTAGCCAGATTCAACCGGTCCACTACAATCTCGATACTGTGCTTTTTGTTCTTATCTAGCTCTGGCAGCTCATCCATCTCGTACAGGCTACCGTCGATCCGCACCCGAACAAATCCTGACTTTTTGGCCTCGGCCAACTCTGCCTTAAATTCGCCCTTACGGTCTACAATTACCGGGGCCAAGATTAGCCCCTGTTCAAATTTCAAATTAGTAATCTGCGACAAGATCTGGTCGATGCTCTGACGCACAACTGCGGCTCCACAGCTAGGACAATGTGGTATTCCTACCCGTGCATACAACAGTCGCAAGTAATCGTATATTTCGGTAATCGTCCCCACCGTCGAACGCGGGTTGGAGGACGAGGATTTCTGATCGATCGAAATCGCTGGCGAAAGCCCTTCGATACTATCCAAATCTGGCTTATTGGTCAGACCCAAAAACTGCCGCGCATACGCCGACAACGACTCTACATACCTCCGGTGCCCTTCGGCGTAGATCGTATCAAACGCCAACGAGCTCTTACCCGAACCCGATAAACCGGTAATGGTAACCAGTTTATTTTTGGGTATCCGGACATTAACATTCTTCAAATTATGTTCGCGCGCTCCCCGAACTTCAATAAAATCGTTCATGGTTTTGATTTTTCACCCAAATATCTTGCCCTTAGGCCTGCCTATCAATCACTAGCTCCCAGCTGGTTGGTGCCGGTGCCGGATTGATCCACTGCCGCAACAATCCACCAGAATATTCTCCACACTTACCAAGCAGCAACGAGCCCATCAAGTACAAAATCACGCCCGTAATTGCCGAAGTGATCATCCCTTTAGCAGCACCAATCGAAAGATCACCCTTACCTTCACCGCCCGACAATGCATACATGATCCCCGCCGACATTACCATTAGCAGTGCTAGCCCGCCCACAATTCTTCCCGCCGTTGTTACCATGGCGCAAATCTGACTATTAAAGGAGCCAAACTCAGTCTGCCCGGGCAATGCTGCCGACACGGTGGTCAGCGTGCTACCGGCATAAGCCAGCACCAGGAAAACAAAAACAATCAGCATGTACCGATACACCACCACAGCGTGAGTAGTCCACCAGCCCAGCTTGTCGTTCTTTGCTTTTTTCATATCGGCCCATTGCCAAATACGCTGCTTATAATACACAAAAAGAGCCCAATTATCAACCCCAGGGCTAATCTGACTGACAGATATTTAAAAGGCAGCTCCTTCGAGCCGCCATGCGTGTACAAAAGTACTAGTTGATAATCCCGGTATCCAAGCCCCCTGTAAAGACAGGTGGAAGAAGCCGAGGAAGGTCGGGAGGAGGCTTCATCTCGCTCAGAGCCTTCTCCACCTCCGCTTCAAGGTCGGAATTGCCAGTCTCATCACTCGTCTCCTGCGCTTCCGCCACCACCGCTGCCACCTGCTCCGCAATCCTTCGTCGACTCGATGGAACCGCTTGCCCTTTGGCGTTGTCCATCCAGTCAGCGAATGCGATGTTGGCCAACCAGTCCTGAACGGTGGGGATGAACAGCCCGCCATAATCTTCCAGTACATGCTGCTGACCGATCTCTGTCACCGAAATCTCCGTACCATCGGAGTTGGTGATGGAATCACCAAAGATCTGCGGCAATATCGTGGTGATAAACCACGAATTGTGCGTCAGTGCCCGATGCCTGGTGTCACCCATCGCAGCCTGACTCGAATCGATCAAGCTATGAATAGGCAGATAATCCTGAATGGAACCACCATGTCTGGCAACACTATTCTGAGAATGAAAAACTGGGTTACCCATGGGCATTCTCCCTTAGATGATCAAAGTACAACTAGCCACAGACTACAAGATCTCTACCGGGATAGCAATACATCATCAGAAATCTTGTGCCCGTACCTTCTCCCCGTCGAGCCAATTGTGTCCGGCAATGCTAAAAGTCCTGTCTGGCGTGGCCACTGCTTGAACCCGACCACCTTCCTGTTCCTGGAGGGGGTGCAGTGGACTTGTCCTGACTTTTAGTCAGGATTGGCTTTGCCAATCCACGGATGAGGGGGAACCGCTGGTTCCCCCTCAAGTTGTTTTTGGCCACTATGAGCCAAGTAAGAGGGTTTAGGATATTGCCTAACAATTGGTGAGCGGGGTGGCCCAAGTGTTAGGTATTGGCCACACAATACCTAACTGGCGGGAGCGCTGCGCCAGAACAACGCATAGAAGAAAAGCGGCCTCTCGGCCGCCTCCCTTCACTAGGTCACTAGTTTACTAAAATACTATTCCCCCTATTCCTTCACCTCGTACCCGCACTTAGTACACACCGGGTATCCTTTTTTGGCTGGCTTAGTCATAAAGCTACTACAGCTTGGACACTTTTCCTTCACGGGTTCATCCCAGGAGGCAAAATCACACGCCGGATATTTGTTGCAACCCCAAAACACCTTGCCTCGCTTGGTTCGCTTCGTCACCAGCTTGCCCTCGGCACATTTTTGGCATGCGATATCCAGCTCTGCTGCTTTATTGGGCTCGATAAACTTACATTTAGGATAATTACTGCACCCAAAGAATTCTCCAAACCGCCCGCGCTTTTTGACGATAGGCGAATCACACTCAGGACACTTGCGATCCGTGGTTTGATCTTCGATCTTACCGTCGCTCCCCAACTGCCCCGTATACCGACACTCTGGGAAGTTCGAACAAGCCAAAAACTTACCAAACCGACCGGTCTTAATCATCAGCTTACCTCCGCACAACGGACAAACCTCATCGGTCTCTTCGTCATCCGGCCGCTGCTTTGCTACCTCCTGCTCCTTACTTTCCAAATGTTTAATAAATGGTCGATAAAAATCCTCGACCACTGGCACCCACTCGGCCTTGCCATCTGCAATGTCATCCAAATTATCTTCCATTTTAGCGGTAAAGTTATAATCAACAATTTCCGAGAAATGCTCCACCAAAAAATCATTTACCTGCAATCCCAGTGGCTGGGGAAATAGGGTGCGCCGTGTCCGCTCGACATAATTGCGAGTGATCAGAGTGGTAATAGTAGGAGCATAGGTACTCGGACGCCCGATTCCCATCTGCTCCATCTTTTTTACCAAACCAGCTTCAGTAAAGCGTGCCGGTGGCTCGGTATGATGCTGGCTAGGTACTACCTCCAACAAATTCAGCACATCTTCCGGCTGCATCTCGGGCAATTCCGATTCCTGGAACGGCCATTTGGTTAGAATCTTGGCAAACCCAGCAAAAATTACCTGAGCACCACTAGCTCTACTCAATACCCCATCCGAATCGATTTTGATTTCTTGGGTTGCAATCCGAGCTGGCAACATTTGCGAAGCCATCAAGCGCTGCCAAATCAACCGATACAACTTGTAATGATCTTCGCTCACCTTACCGCGAATATCTTCCGGATGCAATTCAGGATATGTGGGGCGAATCGCTTCGTGGGCTTCCTGCGCACCGCGACTTTTGGTTCTATAAAAAATTGGTGCATCGGGCAGATACTCCGCTCCTACATTTTTCTGGATCCAGCCCCGCGCAGCTGCCACCGCCGAGCCCGCCAGATTAGTAGAGTCGGTTCTCATGTAAGTAATCAACCCCTTGGGTCCTGTACCATCCACCGCCAATCCTTCGTAGAGCTGCTGAGCCACCATCATGGTCTTTTTGACACTAAAGCCCATCTGAGTACTGGCCGCCTGTTGCAAGGTAGATGTTGTAAATGGGGGAGACGGCCGTCGCGTCTTTTCCTCCCGAGTCACTTCTACTACTCGATGATCCTTAGCTGCCTCAATCCGCCCCACCAACCCTTCGGCAGTGGCCTGATCGGCAATTTTATCCAAACTATTCCATTCCGGCATTACCTCGGCGTGCAGTTCACCGCCACTCTGAGTGCTCAGCTTCACATCGATCCGCCAATACTCCTCTGGCACAAACGCCAACACCTCTCGCTCCCGCTCGGCCAATAAGCGCAATGCTACAGATTGCACCCGACCAGCCGACAAACCACGCATAATCTTTTTCCACAAAAAAGGGCTCAGCTTGTACCCCACCAACCGGTCCAACACTCGCCTGGTCTGCTGGGCATCTACCAAATTCATATCCAGCTGGCGCGGGGTTTCAAAAGCCTTAGCAATCGCCTCTTCGGTAATCTCATGAAAAGCCACCCGATGCAGCTTGGCTGGATCGGGTTTGATCACGCTCACAATATGCCAACCAATCGCCTCGCCTTCGCGATCCTCATCAGTTGCTATGTATAGTTGATCACTCTTGGCCGCCAGCTCCTTGAGCTTGGTCACCTGCTTGCGGCTTTTGGTTGGGATCACATACTGAGGCTCAAATTTATTGTCTACATCTACCCCTAGCTTAGACTTGGGCAGATCTCGTACATGCCCATAAGAGGCTTCTACTACAAAATCTCGACCGAGGATCTTCCCGATCGTCCTGGCCTTGGCAGGGGACTCAACAATAACTAAGTTTTTAGCCATAAAAGCTTATTTGAGCGCGAAGACTCCAGGCGCTACGCTTACGATCACGCCCTTCAGCTCCAACATAGTCAAAATACCCGAAGTCTTTGCAATGTCAAATTTTGCCTTCTGAGATAGGGGACTCACCTCCCCTATCCCCTCACCTAAAATTCCACAAATTACTCGCTCGTCTTCAGTCAGCTCCACTCGATCCAACGGCAGGCCGGGAACTGGCTCTACCAGGTCATCCAAGCCGAGTACCGGACGAGCCCCTTCGGCAATCAGCCTATTTGGCCCCGCCGACATAATATTAAATATCGAACCCGGTACCGCCAAAACCTCACGATTATACTGCAATCCCAAGCTGGCTGTGATCAAGCTGCCCGACTTCTCCCCCGCCTCTACCACCAATACCTTGGCCGACAATCCCGCAATAATCCGATTGCGCATGGGGAAGGTGTGCCGTTGCGCTTGAGTACCCGGTGGATACTCCGATACCAACAAACCGCCTTTGGCCAAAATCTGACCCGCCAATCCCCGATTGCCAACCGGGTACACACTGGCCTCATCTACCCCAGAGCCCAAGACAGCAATGGTAAGTCCATCTACCTTGATAGCTGCCAAATGGGCAGCCGCATCGATCCCATACGCCAAACCACTGACAATCACAGCATAGCGAGCCGCCTCACCCACCACCTTGCTTACCACTGCCAAACCATAACTAGTCGGTCGCCGACTCCCCACTACCGCAATCCCCATTGGGGCTGCCAGCAATTCCAAGTTTCCGCGAACATACAATATTTGAGGCGGATCAGCGATCTCGCG
>CAYWVE010000030.1:0-8299 GCA_964461775.1 uncultured Candidatus Saccharibacteria bacterium
AGCACCCAAACTGACCCCGCTCACCAATTGTTAGGCAATATGCTAAAACCCCCTTACTTGGCTCATAGTGGCCAAACTCACCCGACTCTTATGTTGTAGTAGTCGGGTTCAAACAGTGGCCACGCCAAACAGGGGTTTTAGCATTGCCGGACGGAGTTGGATCGATGGGGGTAGAGTACGGGAGCGGGAACGGAGAGACATGGTTGTCTGGCAATTTGTTTTAGGGTATATTGTGCGGGTTCTCGTATCTTAAGTTTGTGGAGGTGCGTTAGTGTATAAGCTCATTGAGGCGTATCAGAGAAGGCTTGTTTTTTACCTGATCGCTTTAGCATTGGCCTTCAGTGCTATGTTTTACGCGGTGCGGTATTATCCGGACAATTCTCTGTTGAGGGAGTGGCTTAGTCTGGCTATGCTTGGCATCGGCGTAGTATTGGGCATCTTTTATGGTAGTTGTGTTACTTTTTCCATTGTGCGCAAGTACGATGCAATACAAGGCTCAACGAAAAACCTTTAGTTAGGCAGTAGAAGCTGTCTACAATACAAAACCGCTCGGAAACGAGCGGATTTTTTTATTGAGTTTCTAGGTAGTTGTACTAAGTTAGCTTGGTGAGGGCTACTGTGGCGGCGGCCATTTCGGCTTCGCGTTTGCTGCTGCCTTCGCCGGTGGCGATGAGCTCGTCGCCAAAGTAAACGCCCACTACAAATTGGCGGTCGTGATCGGGACCAGAAGTGGTCTGGGTTTTGTAATAGGGGGTGAGGCTGCGTTGTTCCTGGATGATTTCTTGCAAGCGGCTTTTGGCGTCGATGTGTTTGTCGCCTTCGATGATCTGATCGAGCTTGGGTAACAAGAATTGGTCCAGAAAGCCTTGGACTGTTTCTAGGCCAAGATCTAGGTAGAGAGCGCCGATAAAGGCTTCGCTGGCGTTGCTGAGGATCACTGCCTTGGCCTTGCCGGTATTTTTGGCTTCGCCTTTGCTGAGACGCATGTAATTTTCAAACGCCAGCTCTTGGCCGATTTCGCTCAAAGTGTTGCGGCGGACTAATGCGGCACGGAGATTGGTAAGCTCACCCTCGGGCTTGTCGGGGAATTTGTCGAAGAGGTAATTGGTGACGATCAGCTCCACCACTGCATCGCCCAAAAACTCGAGTCGCTCGTTGTGTCCGGTGATCTCGGGATGCTCATTGAGGTATGAGCGATGAGTAAAGGCCTGCTCGATGAGAGTAGGGTTTTTAAATTTGAGTCCGATGGTGCTTTCGAGTACAGAGAGATCCATTACGAAGCGGGTTCGATAGGGGTCGATTCGGTAGGGGTGGGAGTTGGGGTTGCAGCAGGAGCGGCCGGGGGAGTGGGTTCGCTACGCCGTTTGTCGTCGGCTGGGTCGTACTTTTGCGAATTGCGAAAAACGGTACCCAGAACGCCGTTTACAAACTTGCTGGAGTTTTCGCCGCCAAAGGCTTTGGCTAGCTCAACAGCTTCGTTGATGACAGCTTTAGGTGGCACTTCGTCGTCGAAGAGCAGCTCGAAGATCGCCAGGCGCATGATTGCTAGATCTACTTGAGCGATCTGCGGTATGGGCCACTCGGGAGCAGATGCAGTGATGATGGCATCGATCTGTTCCATGTGTGGGATGATCCCGGCCACAATCTTGTTGATGAAGTTGAGGTTGTTTTCTTCAAATTCATGATCGGCAAGCTGCCGGGTCATGATTTCTTGAATATCAACACTACCGCGCTGCTGCCACTCGTAGAGCGCTTGCATTAAAAGAATTCGGGCAAAGTGGCGATTGGAAGCCATAGGTTAATTGTAACAGCTTAAAGTAAAAGACAAAGCGGGCTGAGAGCTACTTGCCGCCACCAGTCGTTTTTTGCGGAGCAGTGCTGCGCGTAACGGTGTTTTGAGACTTGGCGCTGGTGCCCTTGCTGGTAGTGTGCGGCTTGTTGGTAGCTGCTTTTGGCTTGCGGGTTGGAGCCTTTTTGTCGGCCTTGAGGCCCATGGCTTTTTTGACAGCCTTGTCGTCGGCATCCAGCGACTCATAGTACTTATGGAGGCGACCAGGAACCTGGAGGCCAGGGAACTTGGTAGATTTGACCAGATCGGTCAAGGAAGCGCGATTATGCGCCCGGCGAGTTTTGCCGCGTGTGCGGCTGATTTTCTTCTTTGGAAGAGCTGCCATGGTATAAAAATTAAGAGTTGAGCGGGTAGGCCGAGGCCCTGGGGCCAAAGCCACCGGTTGGGCTAAGGTATAACCTTTGTAGTATACCTGGCCAGATTGAGGTTAGCAAGATCTAGTGCGGAAAATCTCTTGACCAGAAGGCCTAGGTGTAGTTTAATGGGGTTAGATATCAGCTAATCGAGAAATACTGTGCTAGTACTTAGATTATCCAGAACCGGACGGCGAAATCAGCCAAAATATCGTCTAGTGGTGACAGAAGATAGCAGCAAGATCCAGGGCAAGGCTACTGCCGTGGTGGGTCATTATATTCCAACTGGTAAGAAGGAGCTGGTGATCGACCGGACCGCCGTAGAGATGTGGTTGAGCCGGGGAGTGCAACCATCGGACACCGTGGCTCGCTTGCTAAATGGCGAAGGCTTTAGTTTGCCCGTGCACCAGCGTCCAGAGCGGAAGCCAAAGAAGGCTCCCGCCGAAGCTCCAGTAGCCCCTGCGGCTGCTCCAGAGGCGACCACTGCCGATGAGACTCCAGCAGCAGAAGCTGTTGCCGAGGAGGCCGTTGCAGAAGAAGCTCCTGCCCAAGAAACGGTAGAGGCACCAGTCGAAGAGGTTGCTCCTGAAGCTACTCCAGAAGTTGCGGTAGAAGAGGCAGCGCCAGCCGAAGAGCCTGCCGAGGGCGGCGAAGCGGCTGCTTAATTTGTGAAACTTACTATACGCTAATCTTAATTTTTTAAAGCTATGGCTGAGAAAGATAGAGAATTTGTCGAATATGTTGTGCGAGCGATTGTTGATAATCCAGATCAGGTGCAGGTAAGTCGTCGGGTAGATGAGATGGGAGTATTGCTCGAGCTAGCTGTGGATCCGGCAGATATGGGTAAGATCATTGGTAAAGATGGCCGCACAGCCAAAGCAGTACGAACCCTATTGCGGGTACTGGGTGCCCAAAACAATGCCCGGGTAAACCTAAAGATTATGGAACCAGCTGGCAGTAGCCACTTCAATGCTGGTGAGGTCAGCGAAGGATATGCCAGTGAGCCTGTGAGCGAGCCAGCGATGCAGGACATGCCTCAGACCACCACGATGGATGACTTGAAGGATATCGCAGAAGAGTAGAGACTAGTTAATTATTAGAACAAAAAGGGCCAGTGAGCCCTTTTTGTTATTATAAGATTATGGAATTTATTGTAAGGCAGGCAACTCCTGCGGATGCACAAGCGGTTGTAAGATTAGCTTTTAAATTACTCAAACATGAAGGGGATATAGATTTTCGGAATAAGGTGAGTCAGCCCAAGGCCTTAAAAGAAAGTATTATAGACAAGTTAAGCTCCGATCCAACTCGGGCATGGTTTCTGGCTTGGGTTGGCAACAAAGCGGTTGGGGTGGCGCGGGTTCAGCTTAACGATAATAAAATTGGTCCCAAGAGAGGATATTTTAGTTTCTTGTTTGTGGAACCTCAATACAGAAGAAAAGGTATTGCAAGTGAATTAACGAGAGCTCGAGTACAGTGGTTAAAAAAGCGACGGGTTAAGTTTGTGGTAACAGAAATACTCCCAAGTAATAAGGCATCTCTGGCGAACCTGAAAAAATACAACCCAGAGCCTTGGTACCAGCAATATACATTTGAAATCTAATGAAATTTACGGTTATCACTATTTTCCCCCAGCTGGTGGAAGATTATTTTAAAGAAGGGATCTTGTCGCGAGCTTTGAAACAAAAGCAGGTGAGTTTGCACGCTATCAGCCCGCGCCAGTTTACGACTGATCCACATCAGAAGGTGGACGATATGCCTTATGGCGGGGGCGCTGGTTTGGTGATGAAGATCGAGCCTTTGGTATCAGCAATCAGATCGGTGACAAAAGTAAAACCCAGGGATGTTAAGCTAAAAAGCAAAGTGCGGATTATTATGATGGATCCGCGGGGGAAGCGCTTTACCCAAAAGGAAGCACAACGGTTGGCCAAATATGATGAGCTGATATTTGTATCTGGTCGGTATGAGGGGATAGATGAGCGGATCAAGCATTATATCGACGAAAAGATCTCGATCGGGGATTTTGTGTTGATGGGCGGTGAGTTGCCTGCGTTGACGATCATGGAGGCGGTGGCTCGCTTGCTGCCGGGTGTGTTGCATCACCCGGATTCGGCGAGGTTTGAAAGTTTTTCGGAAGGAAGCAACCTGGAACACCCGCAATATACGCGGCCAGAGGTGTTTGAAGGGCATCGAGTGCCCAAGGTGCTGCTGTCTGGGCATCATGGTAAGGTGGAGGAGTGGCGAAAGAAGAGTAGCAAATAAGATAAAAATAAGCTCTAGGAGCCAGTTTTCTATTGACAGAAAATGATTTTTGTTATATACTTATAAGGTAGTTCGTTAAAAAGTAGGGGTTGATTTTGAGCTCGAATTTGAGAGCGGTATTCTGATGTTCGGTGTGAACATTGGGATTTCGCTCTCAAGAGTGAAGTGTTTTAGTCCGCCTAGGCGCAGGGTACGGAATTGCGCCAGATCCTAAAGGAGGATCAGATGAGCAACGGTAAGAGTAAAAACATTTCGACGAGGGCAATCAGACTTCTGGTTGCACAGTCTCTCCGCCCTGTGAAGAGGGGAGAATACATGGTCGTCCTCGAGGACGGCCGGATTGAGTATCGACGGGGGGATGCTTGGTACGCGGATGAAGAGGCCGCATGCCAGCAGGATGGAGTAGTAGTATACCCCTACTTCCTCGATACCTCGCGTGGTCCGCTAGGCGTTGCCGACCAGCTGACCCGCGAGGAGCTGTACCAGTGGTATAGGCGCAATTGTATCGCGGGCAGGAGGAGTGTGTACCGCATGGAGGCGATGCTGCTCTTCTGCAAGGCAGTGGGCAGAGGATTTCTGCCCGCAAAGTCTGCCTTTGCTCGCGGCCAATGGGCTGAATTCGAGCAACAGGCTAGAGAGGGTAGCGCCGCTTTTGGCGATATCCTTATCAGGAGTAGCGCTTCAGGGATGAGGTACTACCTCTGAATCATAGCTGCAGTGCGGCTACGACGGTCATCTAGCGGTGGCCGTTTTTTTTCTTGTCCTAATATTGGGCTGACAGCTGGTGGTGGGATAGGGTAGAATGGGGTGATAAGGAAGGATTGGGGTTTACGATGGCCAATAAATTTAAACTAGTCTCACAATTCAAGCCCTCGGGTGATCAGCCAGCAGCTATCGAGAAGCTGGTGGAAGGGCTGAATAAAGGCTATCGCGATCAGACGCTATTGGGGGTAACCGGTAGCGGTAAGACTTTTACGATGGCCAGCGTAGTGGCGCAGATCCAGAAGCCCACGCTAGTATTGGCTCACAATAAAACACTAGCTGCACAGTTGGCGGCCGAGTTTCGGGAATTTTTCCCCGACAACGCTGTGCATTATTTTGTATCGTATTACGATTACTATCAGCCAGAGGCATATATACCGCGGACCGATACTTACATAGCTAAAGATTCGTCGATAAATGACGAGATCGATCGTCTGCGCAATGCAGCTACTGAGGCATTGTTGACGCGCAAAGATGTGCTAATTGTGGCATCGGTATCGTGCATTTATGGTTTGGGAAATCCGGTGGATTATATGAATCTGAGCATCAAGCTCACCACGGGGGCTGAGTACAAGCGGGATAAGTTGCTACTGCAGTTTACGAATATTCAGTATCAGCGCAACGACATCAACTTTGTTCGCGGTACATTTCGCGTACAGGGCGAGATCATCGACATATTCCCCGCTTACGCCGAGTTTGCGTATCGGTTGCAGTTTTTTGGCGATACCTTGGAGAAGATCAAGAAGATTGAGTACCTGACTGGCGAGATATTAGATACTCCGGAAGAGATTACGATCTTTCCGGCTAAACATTTTGTAACACCGATCGAGCGGGTGCATCAGGCTATCGAAGTGATGCGGGTAGATCTAAAAGATCGCTTAGCCGAGCTCAATGCTGCAGGTAAGCTACTGGAGGCACAACGCCTAGAGCAGCGGACAAATTATGATATTGAAATGCTACAGACCATGGGGCATGTATCGGGGATAGAAAATTATTCGCGGTATCTCGATGGGAGAACCCCGGGGCAGCCGCCCGCGACGCTGTTGCACTATTTTCCTGATGATTTTTTGATGTTTGTTGATGAGTCGCATATGACTCTTCCCCAGGTGCGCGGGATGTACAATGGCGATCGGGCTCGGAAAGAAACTTTGGTAGAGCACGGCTTTCGGTTGCCAGTGGCGTTTGATAACCGGCCGTTGCGGTTTGAGGAGTTTGATAAATTGATTCACCAAGTGGTGTATGTATCGGCTACACCTGCGCCGGACGAGATCGCCAAGAGTAAGCAGGTAGTACAGCAGATCGTGCGCCCGACCGGCTTGGTGGATCCAGAGGTAGAGGTGCGCCCGATCGATGGCCAGGTAGATGACTTGATGGCCGAGATTCGGGCAACAGTAGCCAAAGGCCAGCGGGTATTGGTGACGACTTTGACCAAAAAGATGGCGGAGGACCTCACTAGCTTTTTGCAGGAGTCGGATGTGAAGGTGCAGTATTTGCATTCGGATGTAGATACGCTAGAGCGGATAGATATTTTGACCGATTTACGACTAGGTAAATACGATGTACTAGTGGGGATCAACCTGCTCCGCGAAGGATTGGATCTGCCCGAAGTTTCGCTAGTAGCAATATTGGATGCCGATAAAGAAGGCTTCTTGCGCTCGGAAACATCATTCGTACAGACATTTGGACGGGCAGCGCGGCATTTGGAGGGTAGGGTGATCATGTATGCCGATCGAATGACCGGCTCGATGCAGCGAGCGATCGACGAGACCGATAGGCGCCGAAAGATTCAGGTGGAACACAACAAAAAGCATGGGATTACACCGCAATCGATTATCAAACAGGTGCGTCTGACTCGGCGCGAGGATACCGCGGCTAGCGATGTGCCAAATGAAGAGCGCCTGGCCAAGTTTGTGAAGAAGGCGAGCCATGAAGAGCTTGAGGCGATGGTGCGCACCCTGGAAGATGAGATGGATATAGCGGCGAAGAATCTAGAATTCGAAAAGGCTGCCGAGCTGCGTGATCGGGTAGAGATGTTGCGCAGAGAGCTGTAGGCTCCCATAGAAAATCCCCTCCATTACTGGAGGGGATTTTGAATCAAGTTTAGGTAGTCTTGCTAGCCGACCGACCAGGGTTGCGGCGATTGAGGAGTGACCATTCCTTGAGGACGATGTAGATCATAGTGGTGACTGGCACGGCTAGCAAGATGCCCAGTATGCCCATGAGTTTGGCGCCGATCAGCAAGACTACGATGATAGTGACAGGATGGAGCCCGACGGTTTTTTGCATAACCTTTGGTACCAAGAATTTGTTTTCGATCTCTTGGATAATGATAAAGAAGATAGCAACAAACAAAGCCAGAGTGGGTGAGATCGAGAGAGCGATCAGAATGGCTGGTATAGCCGAGAGAATTGGACCAATGATGGGAATTAGTTCCAAAATCCCGGCCAAAATGGCGAGGGTAAGAGCATATGGAACATCGAGTATGGTAAGTCCGATAAAGGTTATGATTCCGACGATCAGCCCCAGCAATAGCTGCCCCCGTAGCCAAGCCCCCAGCCCCATACCAACTTTGTGGGTGATGTTTTGGATCTGGGTTTTTTGTTTAATTGGGAGTAGGGCCACAAAGAATTTCTTGATGCCATCTTCGTCGAGTAATAGGTAGAGAGTCAGGATAAAGACGGTAAGCATGGCGGTGAATCCGCCGATGAAGCCCTTGGTTGTGTCGAAGATGTTGGTGCTGAGATTGTTGAGGAAGTTGGTGATAGCGTCGATATTCTGAGGGGAAGCGTTATCGGCAGGACCAAATTGGCCACCCAGATTGCGCAGCCCATCGATGAGTGAGGTGAAGGTTTCGAAGTAGGTGGGTAAGCGCTCGGCTAGCTGGCGGAGCTGTTCGACCATGGGAGGGATGACAAAGTAAACCGTGGCCCCGAGTCCGCCAATGATTAGCAGATACGCCAACGCGATAGTGATCGCACGCGGAAATCCAGTAGCTGAGATGCGATCAACTATGGGGTTGAGCGCAGAAGCGATGATGATCGAAACAAAAACAATGGCGATAATGTCGCGGATGATG
>CAYWVE010000031.1:0-7758 GCA_964461775.1 uncultured Candidatus Saccharibacteria bacterium
TGACCCCTTAACCCGAATGACCCCTTAACCCGAACGCGCACAAAAAATCCCGTTAGCTGTGGCTTTCGCAACCGCTAACGGGATTCTCGTTTTTCGATCAATCGGGGCGACACGATTCGAACGTGCGACCTCCGCGTCCCAAACGCGGCGCCCTACCAACTGGGCCACGCCCCGGCCAAAGACTATCATCTCTATAAATTGCTACAACTCGACCAGCTTATCAGATAAGCTGGCTCCAGAAAAGGCTTATCTCAGACCCACAAAGTCGGCTACCTCACTCAGAGCCTGATCCCAGCCATCAACCCATACTACAGCACGGTCGCGCTTCCACCAGGTTAGCTGGCGCTTGGCATACTGGCGGTCGCCCAGAATCAGCTTGGTTTCTAGCTCTTCTCGGCTCAGCTTACCCTCCATATACTCCCGCATGGGTCGATAATACAAGGCGGTGAGGGGATTGCTGTCAAAGTCGAGCCCTAGCTCGATTAGTCGAACGGTCTCTTGTTGCAGCTGGTCAAAGTCTAGGGTCGCTATTCGCTGGCGGATTCGTTGCTCTACGGTTTCGATGTCCGCACCGACACCAAGCTTGAGCACTTCCAAGCCAGGGTCCTGTTTGCCTGGAAGTCGGCCCTGGCCACCAAGCAATATCTCTAGTCGGCGAATGACCCGCCGTGGGTTTTTGGTATCTACCGCCGTATCGGGTTCGAGCTTTCGGAGCTGTGCCACCAGGTCCGCCAGGGGTTTGGCCTCTAGTTCCAGGCGCAGGGCTGGGTCGGGAGCTGCTCCACTAAAATCAAATCCCTGAATTACCGCATCTACATACAAGCCCGTACCTCCGACCAGAATCGGGAGCAGGGGAGCACCGCCGGTGGTATTGTGCTGGCGTATCTGGTCGAGTATCTCGTAGACCCTGTGCTGATACTCACTTACACTAAAATCCTCATCTGGGTTTACCGCATCGAGCAAGTGATGTTCGATCCCGCCCCGTTCACTCACAGGGATCTTTGCCGTACCTACATCCAGCCCCTTGTACACCTGGCGTGAATCGGCCGAGATAATAACGCCATTGAATTTTTGCGCCAACATCACGGCCAACGCCGATTTGCCCGACGCAGTCGGGCCAACTATAGCAACAAGTTTGAGGGGGTTTTTTACAAAGCTCATGCGAGATTTGACGATAGCTTAGAGTAAGGGATTGTCACTCCCGCGTAGGCGGGAATCCAGAACAAAAACAAAAAAGAAAAACTCAAGAGTTTGGTTTCCCCGAGCCTGCCTGCCGGTAGGCAGGGAACCGAGGGGTTACCTTATTTGTAATATTAAAAAGACTCTCTTCTTCGTATTAACACCAAGGTGTTCCCTCAGTTCTTCGGGAAGACAGATTGGTTTGGTGGGTTTTTGGGCAAAGTGCGGAATTACCGAAGCGGGTTCCTACTTGCCACTCCGCTTGGCCAGTCGCGATATTAGCTGTACCGATTTGCGATTGTCGGTGGGTTGGGCTTTTTTGCGCCGCTTGGTATCGCGTCGTTGCGCCTTGTCATCAGCTAGTTCGCCATTAGGCCTTGCTGGAGATTTCATCGTGAGCCATTTGAATAAACTTGGCGGTCTCCATTGCTCCCAAATCATCCTTGGTGTGGCTCCGCACAGCCACCCATCCGGCAGCAGCTTCTTTTTCGCCAATCACCAACATGTAGGGGACTTTGGCCATTTCTGATTCGCGGATTTTTTTGCCGATCGATTCATTGCGATCGTCCAGCTCTACCCGCAAGCCGGCCTCGCGCAGCTGCGTAAATACTTGGCTAGCGTATTCGGCTTGAGTGCTGCCAATCGTCAGTACCTTGGCCTGGACCGGAGCCAACCACAATGGAAAAGCACCTGCAAAGTGCTCGATCATAATCGCCATAAAGCGCTCCAGCGATCCAGCGATAGCGCGATGAATCATCACTGGTCGTTTGGCTAGGCCGTCGGTATCGGTGTACTCCAATCCAAACCGCTCCGGCATCACAAAGTCGACCTGGGCGGTTCCCAGCTGGCGCTCGCGCCCGAGCGAATCCTTGAACATAAAGTCGAGCTTAGGCCCGTAAAAGGCCGCTTCGCCCTCGACGCGGTGATAGTCCAGCTGTTCGGCTTTAGCCACGCTCTCGAGCATTTTTTCGGCCATCTCCCAATTGGCTGGGTCACCCAAGTACTTGTCTGGGGTCTGAGCATCCCGTACCGATAGCGACACCCAGTAATCGCCTTCATTGAGCATGCCCAGATCGGCATAAAAGCTTTTGATCACCCGGACAATGTTGCGTACTTCTTCCTCGGTCTGTTCCAGGGTGCAGAAAACATGCCCATCATCTTGGCTGATCGAGCGCACCCGCGCTAGCCCCAGTAGCTCGCCCTGCTGTTCATCGCGATACACCATAGTGGTTTCCATAAAACGGATCGGCAGATCGCGATAGCTCCTTGGTCGGCTAGCATAGAGCTGCGTGTGGTGCGGGCAGTTCATCGGTTTCATTACAAACTCTTGCTCGCTTTTGCCTCGGACATGAAAGAGATCGTCTTTGAACTTGTCCCAGTGCCCAGAGGTCTCGTACAGATCTTTTTTGGTAATGTGGGGGATCGTTACGCGCTGGTAACCGTACTCGGCTTGCAGCTTCTGGATCTTGTCTACGATCAGCTCACGCATCAGCGTACCTTTGGGGGTGAAGAGCGGTAGCCCGGCCCCGACCAAATCGGAGAAGGTAAACAGATCCAGCTCTTGGCCCAGCTTGCGATGATCGCGCTTTTTGGCCTCTTCGAGCATTGCCAAATACTCATCCAGCTCAGCTTGGGTAGCAAAGGCAGTCCCATATATGCGGGTAAGCATTTTGTTTTTCTCATCACCGCGCCAGTAGGCTCCCGCCAAACGCAGTAGCTTGATCGCCCCGATCTCGCTCGAATCCTCCACATGTCCACCCCGGCACATATCGCGAAACACTGTGTGTTTGGGATTAGGGTTGGTAGGCTGTGATACGCAGAAACTAATCTTTTCTTTTTCTATTTTCGCATCCGAGCTCAAACCCACCTCGCCATGCAAAATTTCCCATTTGTAGTCATTGGTGCGTAGCTCGTCAGCCGCCTCGGCGCCCTGCAGCTCGACCATCTCAAAGTGCCGTCCTTCTTTTAGGATCTTGCGCATTTCCTTCTCGATCTTGGCTAGGTCGGATTCTTGGAGCGGCTGGGCAAAATCAAAGTCGTAATAAAACCCATCCTCGATCGCCGGGCCAATTGCTGGCTTGGCATCTGGGTATAGTCGCAATACCGCCTCAGCCAAAACATGGCTGGCCGAGTGACGGATCTTGGCTAGGTCGGACTGTTTGTCCAATTGAGAATTACGATTTTGTTTTGCCATAACTGCTTTATTGTAGCCTACAGATTGACCATCGCCTAGATTTGAGATAAAAAGAGTCTGTCTTGTAGTAAATTCACACCCTTTCTGTGAAATTGCTTCAAGAAGTGTAAAATCACCCAAGGCGCAGGCATCCCATTGGATGCGCCACTACTCATCCGCTTGGGCTACTTGTTCCTTGGTTGCCTCGCTTTCACCGGCGGGGCTTTTTATATAAAAAGGGAGGCCGCGTGCGACCTCCATGACTTTGGTCGCTAGGACCAAAGGTAGACAAGCGGGGTTCAAGCGAGAAGCAGTATCAGTATATCATGGCAGCGATTATGGTGATCCTTGGGCGGCAGAGCAGGCAGGGGTATCCCGCCTCCTGGCGGGTCCCTCCGCTTACTGCACTAAGGAAATACTACAAGCTTTGTATTTCCGCCCTTTCGGGTGGAGCAGCCTGCCTGCCGGCAGGCAGGTTCGCACGCGCCCCAGTCTTGGGCTGGCCGCCCAAGACGGTTCTCGTCCTCTTTTGATCTCCACCATTAAAAAACAGGCCTTCGCAGACCTGTTTTTTAATGGTGGGCGGTAGAGGATTCGAACCTCTGACATTCACAACGTCAATGTGACGCTCTACCAACTGAGCTAACCGCCCAAAAAACAACTACCCAATATTAGCTGCTGTTGGCGGAAAAATCAACTATCTAGCACTTGCCCAGCACCTCGTCGATCCGAGCTTTGACAGTGGTTAGAGCCGCTTCCAGATCCTCCCACTCTTTGTCATTATTTATCACCAAGTCAGCCTCTTCGTTGCCTGGCTCTACATGCTTGTCGTGCATGTCTTGGGCCGAGGTGAGGTACTGGTTGATCGACTCTTCAAATGTCCGGTCCCGCTCGCCAACATCACGCAGCAAGCGACGCGCCAAGCGAATGTCGGCATCGACCTCTACGAATATCGACAAGTCGAGTAGCTCCAACACTCGCGGATCGGTAAAGATCAAAATCCCTTCTACGATAATGATTGGAGCAGGGGAGATCCGGATAGTCTCTGGCTTGCGGGTATGGGTAGCAAAGTCGTACACCGGCATATCCACACTCTCGCCCCGACTAAGCGCAGTCAGGTGAGCATAAAACAGATCATTATCTATCGCTGCAGGCTCATCGTAGTTGAGCTTTTTGCGCTCTTCGAGAGGGTAGTCGCTCCGATCTTTGAAGTAATTATCGTGCGACAGGAGCAGAATTTGTTGCGGGCTAGCCTTTTGCAAATCTTTGGCAATGGTAGTTTTACCCGAGCCAGTACCACCAGCAATCCCAATCATGAAAACAGAGTTTTGATTATCCATAATATTATTATAACACAAACTTTCAAATAAGTCAACTACGAACAATCCAACAAAAACCGGAGTCTGTGTAGACTCCGGCGCGGTAATTAGAATTTGCCAATTTATCAAAGTAATGAATTGTTGGTGTAACTATGTCGAATGGGTCTGATAATATCAAAAATCTCAGCCATCGAGCTGAGATTTTTGATAGTTCTTTGCAAGCTATAAGCCGGATTCTGTATATCTTGCGATATCGTAGCTATTTCTCTAGGCCTAGCGTTGCCACTAGGCTCAAGCGTTGGGATCGTATCGTGCCCAGTCCAAACCCACTCTGTTGACACGCTCCGACCCACCCAACTTGCACCGAAAAGGGTTTACCCGAACATCCACCTCGCGATGGAGCCCACCGGGTAGCCAGTGTTTGTCTTGGGGTTTTGCCCCGCGACTAACATTTCACACCCCGTTGCTTTTCACCTTTTGCCTTGGCTTTACAGCAAGGCTAGTATTGTCTCTGTGGCACTTTCCCTAGGGTCGCCCCTGGTCGCCGTTAGCGACTTTTCAGATTTGGAACGGTGTCCGGACTTTCCTCCCTATAAAAATAGGGCAGCCACGCACTTGCAAAGAACTAAGGAAATAATAGCATAATTAGCCAAAAAGACAATACAGGCTTGACAAAACTCCCCTCTTAGGTACAATCAAAACAGACGGTTCGACCGTTGAAAACCTGTAGTAAGGAGGATATAGCTTTGCACAGAGTTGTAACCACACTCTTGCTGCTACTGGCGATGGTGCTGTTTATCAGCACGGCAAGCTTTGCCGGCGACCTGGCTTCGGCCAATACGCCTGCCGAAGTCGGCCAGCCCTGCCAGTCCAACGATCTGTCTCCCCCGGCTAATGTCGGGATCGTCACACCGGCCATTGTCGGTGCAACGGAGCAGATTGTAGTAATGTCTTCTGGTTCCTCGTCTTCTTCGGCGCCTTGTTCCCAGATGCTTCTGGGCGGCGACCCAGCGGCGATCCCCACCCGGGACAGCCTCGCTCACCTCGCCAACAAGGTCGGCCAGAGTATACGCCGCCATGCGGATTTCGACTCATTTGTAGGTCGGAGTCATTCCTTTACTTCTGGGGTTTATCGGTGGCGTGGTTATGGTCCTACCATGTATTGCGGAAATGGCCCTCACTCACAGGCGGGCTAAAGCCGCCGCCCCGCCTTGTTGGCTTTAGCCGATTAGGTCGGGCTTCGCTCTTTTCGTGGATTGCTCTCGTATTTGTTACACGGGGCAGCCGGCAGGGTTTTCTCTGCCGGCCTTTTTCTTGTCCCAAAAGGTATTTTTTGCTAAGCTAAGACCAGTTTATCTGCCCCTATGAAGCGCTTTCACCAAACTTTTACTCTGCTTTTACCGCTGGTCGATTACGCCATGATCCTGGCCAGCTTTGTGTTGGCTTATCAGCTGCGCGAAGAGATCCCAGTACCAGAGATCATTTACCTCCAGCCGTTGGGAGAATATTTTCGGTTCGCCATGCAGTGGGCATTGTTGTGGATTTTTGCTTTTTTTGCCATTGGTCTTTATCGCTTCCAAGGCTTTAGCCGTATGGGCGATTTGTTTGCTCGCATTGTTGCTGGGTGTGCGATTGCACTAGGGCTCTTTGTGGTCGGTCTGTTTTTGACCCAGATCGATTTCTTTTCCCGGCTTATCGTCGTTTATTTGCTACCCATTACTGTGCTATTGGTGCTATCGGGGCGGGGCTTGTTGGGTTTTGCTAAGCAGTGGTTTCAATACTACGGTGTGGGCCAAGAGCGGGTGTTGGTTGTAGGCGGAGGTGCTACCACGGCGGCACTAGAAGCCTACTTCGCCTCTATGCATCCTGCTTATTGGGTAGTGGCCACCTTCCCCCAATTTGACATGCAACGCATCTCTGCCCAATCTCAGATCGATCGGATTGTATTAAGTGAGGAGCTGCCCGGTGAGCAGATGCTGGAGCTCATTCGCTGGTGCGAGGATCGCGCTATCTGTCTCCAGTATCTTGCTAGCCCCACTAGCCTGTATGCTGCTCGGTTTCGACTAGATACTTTGGCAGGCTATCCAGCTATCGAGCTCTCCCCCACGCCTTTGGCGGGATGGGGTAGGATAGCCAAACGGTTGTTTGATTTTTTTGGTGCGTTGGTCGGTATCGTGCTGTTGTCGCCTATCATGCTTGTTGTGGCCATAGCGATCAAACTCGACTCCAAGGGCCCGATTATTTTTGCACAAGAGCGAGTAGGTGAGCTGGGCAAGCTATTCACCTTCTACAAATTTCGCGGTATGTATACCGAATACTCCACCGGCAAAAACTATGGCGGCGATCAAGCTGAGGCTCTGCTGGCCAAGCTGCGCGCCGAGAGCAACGAGGCCGACGGACCAATGTTTAAAATGGCTCAGGACCCTCGCATTACCAAGGTTGGCCGAGTGATCCGCAAGACTAGCCTGGACGAGCTCCCTCAGCTCTTCAATGTCTTTTTGGGTAATATGAGCTTGGTTGGCCCCCGACCTGCTTTACCAGAAGAGGTGGCTCAGTACGATGATGCCGCTCGCCGCCGCCTCATGATCAAGCCGGGGATCACGGGCATGTGGCAGGTTTCAGGCCGCAACGATGTATCGTTTGACGAGTATGTAAAGCTCGATACCTACTACATCGAAAATTGGTCGGTGTGGTTGGATATCAAAATCATCCTCCTCACCATCCGCGCCATATTTGCCCGGACAGGGAAGTAGTAAAAAGTGCTTACTAGCTTGACTATCTAGCCCGGATACGACACAATGCTGTCGAACTTTAACAATTCGAAGGAGACTGCATATGGCCATTGCAAAAGCTTGTACATTTGGCGATCGGCTGTATCAGCGTCGCCGAGAATTGGGTATGACCCGTGCCAAAGCTGCAGAAAGCTTGGGTGTTTGCAATCAGACATATAGCGAGTGGGAAAATGACCAACATAAACCTCCGTCAACCAAAGAAACAAAGGTGGCGAGCTTCCTAGGTATCACTACGCTAGAGTTGGCGGTGTTGCTAGGGCGGGAATCTCTGGAGATCAGAGACACCGACGGGTGG
>CAYWVE010000032.1:0-7435 GCA_964461775.1 uncultured Candidatus Saccharibacteria bacterium
GGTCTGCTGATGTCTAATGTGGCTCAAACTGGTCAGGAGCACGCCGTGCAGTCGATCCGGTTCGTCTGCAGGATGATTGGGGTGAGTAGTCCTGATGCCCCACACGATCCTGAGTTGAAGGCTAACTCCATGTCGCTAGGCTCACACTGGCCGTATCTGGACAGAGTGGAGAGGCGAGAAGGAAAACAGCTCGTGCTTATGCTGAGGTGCCCATCTGCAACTTGTCGTAAGCCGATGGAGCGAGTCTTGCGGCTCGAGCGGATGGGTGGTGTGCAGGAGATCGAGAACTACCTCTGCACTACTCGGGATCTGAAGCTCTCTGTTCGGTTACGGGAGATGGAAGTAGAGCGCAGTAATGGCTTGCCGCTGTTGCGCTTAGTGCTAATGGAGGATCGGAAGCGGTCCAATATCAGCAGTTTTGAGCTTAGGGCGCGATTGTTGCCACCGGCGGAGCTGGAGGAGGGGACGGCTGACTTGGGTCAGCTGTTGGCGGCACAGGGCGTGTATCACTAGATTTGGCAGGAGATGATGATTTGGACAAGAGTATTTTATGACGCGAAAGGCTGAGGCCTGACGCGTCTTTTTTTTGTGGTTTGTAGGGGAGTTATATTGTGCGACATAGAAAGTGAGTGGCGGTGGAGAGAGGAGGGTAGTAGGAGGAGGTAACAAACTTAATTTTTGTTAATTTTATAAGTAGGTGAGTTGTAAAAACTAAAATTTGTAATAATTGTTATCAGTTTGGCTGTTTGACCATGGTTTAGTACTCGATATGTCAAATTAGTGGCTCTGGTACAGCATTATTAGGGGTGTACACCTGATAGGTAGGTGATAGGTACCAAAAGGGGCACTTGGAGGCCCTAGGGACCATTGAAGGGTTGAGCAGGACGACCAGTTGGAGCTTGTCTGATGAGTCGTACAAGATACATTGTGCGACAGTGTTTGTATTTACGCTAAGTATTAAGTAAATGTATAAAAAAGAGCTCGTCCATAGGCTCTTTGCTGCTTTGGGGTTACCCCGCTTATTCTCGTTGTCGATTTCTACCCTTCTGAGTTTAGCTTCCTGTAATGATTTGCTGGTCATCATCTTTTTGCAGGCTCATGGCGAGTTATTTGCTTCTGTGATCGCTGAGATCTGTTTTGAGTTGGAGAGTGAATATTGTGCGACCCCCCCCTCCCCTGGTATGGGTAAGCAGTATTGGATGGTGTGTTTACCGATATTGTGTCAAAAAGAAAGGCCAAAACCACAATTCTCACTTTGCAGATGAGGTGTGGTTTTGGCCTGAATAATTCCGCCTCCTCTCAACAGATGGTTGAGCAGGGAGAATGCTAGGTCATTGAATCAGAATTGAGTGTAATGCCGGTAGTTGTTGCGTAGCAGATGGTCAGGCGGTTGCTGTTTCGAGAGGAGCCATTGATTTGTTGGCTCGAGCTTCGAAGGAGCGTAGTGCTGCCTGAAAATCGAAGGTTCCCTGGGGGAAGAGCTCGTCAATAAACTGACTGATCTCTTTGCTGGTCAGCGCAGGGCGCGGAACGAAGAGACGGTACTCCTTTACCGGGTTGCTACCTTTGATGAGCCGGGCGTAGATCTTCCGGACACTGTCACCATCGCCAGGCCAGTAGAGGTTGATCATATCTCCCGAGTTGTTCGGATCGCTGATCACGAATCCAGCTCCAGGACGATCCATGTAGATAGCCTGGAGCTGGCGTTCAAACTCGTAGCGAGACATGGCCTGAGGGGGTGCGGCGGACGCACTGTTCGTCAACTGAGAAGTGGTCATTACTACTCCTTGGGGTTGGGTTGTCTCTTCCTCCTATATACGGTCAACGCTGATTCAATAACAAAAAAGCAAAGGACAAATATTTGCCTTTAGCGTAGTCGGCTTCGAGATGGTTGTCAAATCTGATGCCAGGTGTGGATTAGGTTTGGAGCAAAACCAGAAGCTCCTTGAGGCTGGTAAGCCAATCAGATCCAAGGTCGCGGTGATGGATTCGGATGTCTTTTTCCCCAATCTGGAGTGGTAATTTGCGCTTGAGGAGAGGCTCGATCATTGTGGGGCTGACTGATTTGGCAAAGGTGATGGTGATTAGGTGATCGGGGTCGAGATTGGGCGGATTGAGATTCTTGCCGATGATAGAGAGGATCTGCTGGGTTTTGAGAGCATGGATCTTGAGCTCGAGTAGCTGGCGGAGATTGATGACCTCGGTAGGCAACGCCCCGAACTGTTGGACTATGTCCGCAAACTCGGCATTGAGATCGTCGATAGATTCGACTACGCCCAGGTTTTGATAAACTTTCAGACGCTGGCTTTCGGTGTCGACATATTTGACCGGTAAGTAAGCACTGACCGGAAGATCGATGGTGATATCGGTTACATCTAGTTTCTGGCCGGTGCGGAGCTCCTCGATAGCCTTGTTGAGTAGCTTGGTGTAGAGGCTAAGGCCAATGGCAGTGATGTGGCCGTGCTGTTGCTTGGATAGCACTCCCCCGGCGCCGCGGATCTGCATGTCGCGCATGGCAATGTTGTAGCCACTGCCGAGGTCGGTATGGTCTTGGATGGTTTTGAGCCGTTCGAGGGCTTTGGGGCCCATTTTGCCCTTGTTGTAGAGAAAGTAGGCGTATCCCTGCACTTTGCCTCGTCCCACGCGTCCACGGAGCTGGTGGAGCTGGCTAAGGCCAAAGTGGCCGGCGTCGTCGACGATGAGAGTGTTTACATTGGGATTGTCGATCCCGTTTTCGATAATGGTGGAGGCGATCAAGACATCGTAGCGATGCTGATTGAAGTCTTGCATGATCTTGGCCAGTAGGCGCTCGCTCATTTGACCATGGGCGTTGATAAATTTGATCTCGGGCATCAGAGTTTCTAACTTGTGTTGGATGCTGTCGATGGTGCGGACTCGATTGTGAATGAAGTAGACCTGTCCCCCACGCCGGATCTCTTGTTCGATGGCATCTTTGACGATTTGGTTGTTGACCGGAGCGACGGTGGTCATGATCGGAACGCGATTGGTGGGTGGGGTCTCGATCACGCTAATATCGCGAATACCGGAAAGCGCGAGGTTGAGGGTACGCGGGATGGGGGTGGCGGTAAGGCTGAGGACATCGACCTCGGCGCGGAGCTGCTTGAGCTTTTCTTTGTGGGCAACGCCAAAGCGCTGTTCTTCGTCGATGATGATGAGCCCAAGGTTTTTGAACTTGATATCGCTGGAGAGGAGTCGGTGTGTACCTACTACGATATCAACCTGGCCAAGTTTGATCTCGGCTACGATCTGAGTTTGGTCGGCCTTGGATTTGAAGCGGCTGAGTCCGGCGACGGTAGTATTGAAAGACTGGAGGCGTTCGCCAAAGGTTTTGAGATGCTGCTCGACCAAAATGGTGGTAGGAGCCAAGACCGCTACTTGGTAGCCAGCCGAGACGGCCTGGAAAGCAGCGCGGATGGCGACCTCGGTTTTGCCAAAGCCAACATCGGCGACCAAGAGTCGATCCATTGGCTTATCTTTTTGCATATCTGCGATGATCTGGTTGATGACGGTTTCTTGGTCGGGGGTTTCTTGGTGAGCAAAGCTGTCGGACAGTGCTTTTTGCCAGATGTCATCGGCAGCATGGCTGATCCCCTGCTTGATTTGGCGCTGGGCGTACAGATCTAGTAGCTCGCGGGCAAATTTGTGAGATTCTTTTTTGATTTTGCTAACGGCTTTTTTCCAGCTCTGGGAGGTGAGGCGGCTGAGCTGAGGTTCGCGGCCGTCGACCGAGACATATTTGCTGATTTTGTCGATTTGGTCGATGGGGACATACAGCTTGTCGCCTTTGGCGTATTCGAGGATTAGGTATTCGCGCTCAATGTCACCGACTGTGAGCTTCTGGATATCGATTAGTCGGCCAATACCGTGATCGGCATGGACGATATAGTCGCCCCGGACGATGTCGGCCATAAAGACGCGCTGGTGCTTATGACTAGTACTGGGTGTGGCATCGCGAACCATGGTAAAGATTTGATCGTCGCTGATCAGGGCAAATTTGAGGCTGGGGCTGATAGCAGAAGCGCGGGCGGTATAGGGCAAGAGCTCTAGCGTAATGCCATTGGGGTGTAGATCGGCTTCGCTCAGGATCTGAGTAAGCGACGCTTGCTTGTTGGTGGCAAGGCCGACAGTAACGCCGGTATCTAGGTACTGGCTGATGTCGCTACTAAGGCGGTTGATCTGGCCGGCGTAGATCGGCGGGTCGATGAGGTCGAAGGTGATGAGCTTGGGGCTAGGCTCGGCCAAAGTTTCGAGATGAAGGATTGGTAAGCGCTCGAGGGTTTTGTCTAGATGCACTAGATTTGGGTTTTCGCTCGCTACAAACATCTCGTAGAGAGATTGGAGGAGCTCGGAGCTGTGATCGAGACAGATGTGATATTGGTGCTTGTTATCTGCCAGGAAGTCGGCTAGAGTTGGGGCAAAGCTGTTGGCCTTGAGGGAGGCGAAGCGGAGCTGGGATACGCTTTCTAGGCGGTTGTTGTTGACCGGGTCGAAACGATAGATGCTTTCGATCTGGTTGCCGTGGAAAGAGATGCGGTAGGGGTGCTCGGCAGCAATGGGGAAAATATCAAAAACCTCTCCTCTTTGGGCGAACTCACCGGGCTGGAAGGCTTTGGTTTGTTTGTCGAAGCCCTGGCCGGCGAGCTCCAGAGCTAGCTCGGTGGGACTATAGGTTTGGCCAGATTGGAGATCGAAGGTGTGGCCGGGCTGCGTGAGGGGCTCGATCAGGTGACTACCAGTGAAGACAGTGATCGAGCCGGGTTGGGCAGCTTGGAGCTGATCCCAGATCTGGATACGGCTGGTGAAGCTGGCAATAAATTGGTCGCGGCTGTAGGTATCGGCACGGAGATGCGGGTAAATCGGAGTGTTGATCTGCCAGATATCACCTAAGAGCTGGCGGAAATGGTTGGCTTCTTGGTCGGTACTGGCGATGAAAATAATCGCTCTCTCCCCTGCTTGGGCTAGAGATGCCAAAAACAGCGACTTACCAAAGTCGTTTAGGCCGGTGATCGTGATGGGTTCTCGACCGGCTTTTGCGAGCAGGGCGCTAAATTGTGCGCTCTGAGAAAAGCTTTTGTGAACCCGCTGATAAAATCCAATCTCACCCAAGGACTTGACGGGTTTGGTTATCTATGATATAATACCCTAATATGCAAAAAAGGTTTGACGCCTAGCATATGTCAGAAGTCGGGAGAACCTTGCTCGTAACCGGTTGAAGCTCCAAGCCCCCTCGCGGAGTCTAAAATAGGTTTACGAGTGAGATTCTCCCTGCTTATCCCAGCCGGCGCCCACCTCATTAATTAATTTATACGGGGTAGGAACAAGCTCTAAGCTTATGCACCGGGATTGGGGGCTAGGAGAAGTTGAGACAAGGGGAAGGATTCGTCCTTCCTCTTGTTGATTTAATTGTGCTTCAACTTAGTAAGGATGTAAACCTTGGCAGCTTCTAGGGCTAGCTTGAGGGTTGGCTTTTCGTCGGCCTCAAAGCGTCCTAAAACGAAATTGGCCGTGGGGATGGGGCCTTGAGGTCGGCCAATGCCAATGCGAAGCCTAGGGAAGGCTTGGTCGCCCAGGTGCTGGATGATCGACTTTATGCCGTTGTGTCCCCCACTGCTGCCACTGGCCCGATAGCGGATAGTGCCTAGGGGTAGATTGAGCTCGTCGTAGATAACGATGATGTTGGCGAGCGGAATGCGATAAAAGCGGGCCAAGCGAGCGACGCTGGTGCCCGAGAGATTCATCGAGGTTTGGGGCTTGGCGAGGATAACGCCTGGCAGCTTAGCGACTTCGGCTTGAAATTTGGCTGCCGGTGCAAAGCCACCTCCGAGTTCGCGAGCCAACTCGTCGACGACCATAAACCCGACATTGTGACGGGTTTGGGCGTAGCGCGAGCCGGGATTGCCAAGGCCGATAATGAGAAGCATAGCGATTGTTTGAGCGAATAAGCTGGCGTGGTGCTAGCTAAGCGGCGCGGTGGACCTGAGTGCCTAGCGGGATTTCGCGGTGGACATGGATGCCTACGCTAGAGCCGGCTGGGGCGGGGTCGACTGGCTGTTGGTCGATCTCCAGGGCTTCCACTGTTTGGATGAAGTCTTCGCCTTCCAGGCGGAAGATGATTTCATCGCCGAGGCTGATGGGTTCGACGATATCGACCGCGGCGATGCCGAGATCTGGGAAATAGTGAGTGACGGTACCGATTTGAGTAGTGTTCATAGGGATATTATAGCAGGAATGGCGGGAGGGATCAGGTAATTTAGTCAACTAGTATCCTAGTGACCTAGTGAAGGGGGGGCGCTTTCTTTTGTTTTGTCATCCTGAATTCATTTCAGGATCTCTATTTCTATATGCGCTGTTCCCGTGCAGCCTGCCTCCGGCAGGCAGGCGCACCCACGGCTTACCCTTTGCGCTGCCAAAGGGTAAGGCCTAAAGCAGCCCCGCTCACCAATTGTTAGGCAATATCCTAAAACCCCCTTACTTGGCTCATAATGGCCAAACTCACCCGACTCTTATGTTGTAGTAGTCGGGTTCAAACAGTGGCCACGCCAAACAGGGGTTTTAGGCTTGCCGGACACAATTGGATCGATGGGGTGGGGTGCGGGAAGGGTGCAGCGAGTCGAGTAAATAATGCAGATTTGTGGTCTGGGGGTTGTTTTTCTGAGTCTATGCGGTAAACTGCCCGTAGTCCGACAAGAGGAGGTGGACTGTGAAATACTTTTTGTACCTTTATCCAATTAGTCAGTATTGGGATCAGGAGGTTGCGGAGTACCAAGCACGACCCGGCGGGCAGCTGGGTGATCTGGGTAAGCTGAATACTTTGGTGGAAAAGCGCTATCGCAAGCGAGGGTATCGGGTAGTGTGGGTGTTTTTTGGCACTCGCGGTCGCCCCACCAAGCCGTATCGGTTTAATCAGAGTGAGTGGGTGCGGATATTGCCAGCAGATAAAGTGATCTCGTCGGGTGTGACATATGAGCAGATGACGAGTGCGGCGCCAAAGTATCCTGATGTGGGTCGTATGCTCGGCAGACTTGCTCAGCCGATCGATGAGCTGGTGGTAGGTGGATTTCATGCTACAGACTGTGTGCGACGCGTAGCGACATGGGCGCACACCCAGGGCTTACCCACTTGGGTAGATGAGGATTGTACGGATTATTTCTTTACTAATCCACAAGCTATTCCCGTACAATGGCATCCGGCTCAAGGCACTTGGTGGTACTTGGAAGATCTGTCAAGAAATTTGCAGCAAGTATGCATCCAAAATCGGGCAGAGCAGCCATGGCTGGCTCGGCCGAGATTGCGAGCGCTTCAGTAAAGACTAACTGAAGCGCTTTTTTTATTTTTTGTTTCGGGATACTCCGCGGAGAGTAAAGATGATGGGCGTACCCACCAGAGCCCAGCTTTTGCGAATAGTGTTTTCGAT
>CAYWVE010000033.1:0-7143 GCA_964461775.1 uncultured Candidatus Saccharibacteria bacterium
GTTTTTAATACCCAGACTTCCTCTGGCTCACATTCTCCGCCACCCGAAACTCGATCATCTTCTGGATCAAACCATATGGCATGGGCTGGTCTAGCGGAAACTGTACCGAGCCTTTGCCAGACTTGTACCGGGTCAACTCTTTCTGAAAAGCCGCGTGACCCGAAGGCAAAGCATATAGACCAATATGCTTAGGCCATGCAGCAAAATACACCAATGGCTTACCGTGGAGCTTGTACCCCGGCATCCCATAGCTGATTCCCTCTACCGCCTCTGGTGCCAGCTTGCGTACCAACTTGCGCAACTTCTCCAATATCGGCTGGCTCTGTTGCGGAGCAAGAGCGATATATTCTTCTACCGTTTGCACTATTCCCTTTGGTTTCATTGTTTAGATAGATACCACTATTCGCTATTTTAACATGCCTAACCGTTGCGTCAGGTTAGGATAATGACCAATACAGGAGTATGCTAAGGGTAGATTAACCACTAGAAAGGGAAATTACTATGGATTCATACAATTCTCCCACCACCAAGCCACTATACCGCGGAACTCAAATCATTTGGTATATTTTAGGCCTCATCGAGGCACTGCTTGCCTTCAGGTTCGCCTTTAAACTCTTCGGGGCAAACCCTGGCGCTGGCTTTACAGACTTCATTTACGATACTAGCTATCCGCTAGTTGCACCCTTCCTCAATGTTTTTGGAATCACCCGAGTAGAAGGTAGCGTAATGGAGTGGACCACCCTGTTGGCGATGTTTGTCTACTGGGCCATTGCGGCCGGCATTATCAAGCTGTTCTTTATGGGCAAGACTGTTTCTACCCCAGAAGCAGCGGCCAAGCTAGAAGATATCGAAGAAAAGTAAATTTATTAGCTAATCACTTATCTCTTATGGACATTCTCCTTTGGATCATCTTTGGTGGACTAGTCGGTTGGGTAGCTTCCATGATTATGGGAACCAACGGCCAGCAGGGAATCTTGCTCAATGTAATCGTTGGTATATTTGGTGCCGTCATCGGTGGCTGGATCATGAGCACCCTGGGTACCGGTGCCGAGACTGGTTTCAATCTATCCGGCTTCCTGGTCGCCCTCTTGGGTGCGGTTGTCTTGCTCTGGATCGTCAAAATGGTCCGACGCTAAATATTAGCTGAACTCATACAAGCAAAACACCCGCTTCAGCGGGTGTTTTGCTAAGCCAACCTGCAAACAAATATCTTAATCGGTAAATTCCCAACTCGCCAAAACATTGTCCACCACCCGCGGATGTGGATTTGACGATGACTTTTTGTATTGCTGTTCGATCTGATACAAATTCCCTTCGTACAATATAGCTACCACTCGATGATTGTTATTATTTTCGCCATACGAATGCAAAAATTCTACCGCCTCGTATCCATCTACTTTAAAAAATCGGACATCTCGCACAGTATCATCACTATTCAAGTCAGTCATTGCTGCCGGCAGCTCCTCCAAGCTCCAAGGAGATTCCCCTTGATTGCTAACCGTCAGCGCACTCCCGGATGAAATATCGCCAAATACAAATCGCGAACCAAAGTCCGGGCTCTTGTAAGAAACCCCATTGGGATATGTGTCTAGCACCGCCCAACCGGCGGGAGGTGTAAAACTAGCCCGCAACCGAGTATCTGGCACTACAAACTCCTGCATCTCCTCGCTTGGCCCTGCCTGCTTAGCCTGATAAATATAATTATTCAGCCAATAAAAGGCTCCTACCAGCAAGCCGATTACCAACAAGATAGTAAGTACGATTGCCCTACCCATAAAAAATTGATGCAAATTCATAGGGGCATTATAGCGTCACCCCAAACATTTACCAAACCTTCCCTTCCTCCAACAGCTTACTCATCAGCGAATCATCATTGACAAAGTGTGTGACTCCCGGTATTTGGGTAGCATCAAAAAACTTACAATCCGAAATCTCCTGAGCTGGAACAGGCTCTCCCTCCATGCTCGCTAGATAGTAATAACTCGTCTGCTGCTTACCACTCACCGGATTTTCGTACTCCATTTCTGTAAAAAATTGCACACCCAAAATCTCCACCCCCAGCTCTTCTCGTATCTCTCTCCGCAAAGCCTGCTCGTGATCCTCACCTTCGTCAATCTTCCCACCTGGAGTCCAAAAATACCCGGCCCCATATCCGGTCACCAGCAACAATTTGCCATCCCGAATAATCAACGCCGCTACCCTATCTCTATCCCTTGTGCTCACCTCACCCTTCATATGGCTATTACGGCCCAGGCAACACTCGTACAGCATTGCCGATAATTTCGATGTAGTTGATGGTGGAGTTGTTGGCGTTGTCTTGCTCTACAATCAAATTCACCGGATCCACCGTAGACCGCACCAGATACCGACCGTCGGCCAAGCCATCGATATTCAGATGCTGACCCTCTATATTGGCTGTATAAATATCGCTCCAACCCACCGAGATACCCTGGATCCCACCGCTATCGCATCCGGTACGGAAATAAGAGCGAGCAGGTGCCGCTCCGGGACGATTCAGATCCACCGCTTTGTCATCGAACATACAGAAGCTCAACTTGTCCGTGGTAGCCAGTAGGGTATTGGGCGTGCCATCGGGATTGTAAGTAAATAGCTCAAACTGAGTCATATCCTCCACATGCCAATGATCGTGGCCAGGATGAAATACAAAATACCCGATCAACCTTTCTTCCCAAGTATTGTTGCGATTCAAAACCCGCTGGGTCGCCTTGGTCTGATTGCGTTCGGGATCGTAAGCACCATGAACTTCAAACGGCCCATGGCCCAGATTGATTAGCGTAGTGCTAAATCTCAACTCACGCCCACCTGTTCGTGGGTTGATCCGGGCATAGATGCTTTCCACCCCTCTCACAGTCAGATCCGGCAGAGCGTAATTAGTAAAAGGCCACCGCTCTTCTTCGGCCGCCTGTCCACTCTGAGGTTTTTCCAACGCTTGCCATACACTTACCGCCAAGATCAAAATTAGTATCGCACCGCCAGCTAGCAATAAAGGGGATCGAACTATTTTAGATTTTTTGGCCATAAGCTCGATCCAAGGTTAGATGCTCTACTTCTTCATGTATTTTAGCACATCTACCCACTGCACCAACTCTTCTTCCTCGGCAATGTATCCACGAACATTAACAGTGCTGCTCTTGTACACACCCAAGTGCAAATGCTTGCGTCGGCCATCAGCTTCATGCGTGTAACCCTGCCCCAGTACGCCCACCTGCTGACCCACAATCAGATTTTGCCCCGCTACAGCGTCGATACTCTCGAGCTTGAGGTGTCCGTACACTACGCTAATCGGCTCGCCTCCCAGCGAACATTCCTGTACGGCAATACCGCCATAACCCTTGACCCAACCCTTAGATTTGAGCGGGCCACTACAAATTGCATTAATCGGCACATCTATATCTTGTTCGTCGGCTGATACCTCAAAGTCGACACCGGTGTGAAAACCGGTAAAAATATCCTGATCCACCGGCGAAGTAGCCGGGGTGACATGCAACCCAAAAGGCTTTTTGGTCACACGCGACCACGGATTGCTAATCGGGTGCCCAAACACGCCGCCATCTACCTGCAAATCAGCAAGCACGGGTGGCGATGGGATGGTACTAGCTTCTACGATTGGCTGCACACCCGCCTCCGACTCCTGTGGAGTACGAAAAGCAAAGTTGGATGTGACCACCGCCACACCGCCCAAAGCTATCAGAATAAGACTATGTGTAATTTTCATAAAATATCTATTTCCAAACTACCAAATGCTAACTGTCATCGCTCATACAAACTCCGAAAATTGCATGCAATTTTCGTCGATTCGCTAACAAATTTGTGAGTTGCAATGACCTTTCGGTGGGCTCACCAAGGGCAATTTACCCTACTGGCAGCACCTTTTTATCTTATCACATTAGCCTATATTTGTCAAGTACCAATCCGCTCTGGGAGCGGATAATTTCATGATACTACTCCCCCACCCTCCTCCGTTGTTTTCACCACCCAGATAACATACAATACGATTACCAACTCCACTCGGCTACGCCACTTACTATTTCCCCCAAATGCTTATCAAAAAAACCAAGATAGTAGCCACTATCGGCCCCGCTACCGCCAACGAGGCCATGCTTACTCAGCTGGCCAAAGCCGGGCTCGATGTAGTACGGATCAACTTCTCGCACGGAGATTTTGCCGAGCACGCTCCCAAAGTGGAACTAGCTCGCAAAGTTGCCCACAAACTCGGCAAACCGCTGGCCGTCCTCCAAGATCTGGGCGGACCCAAGATCCGGCTGGGGGATTTTGCGACCGAAACCATCACCCTCAAGCCCGGCGATACCTTTACCCTCACCACCGAGCCGATCGTGGGCGATGCCAAGCGCGTGCATGTCAACTATCCCCTGCTGCCCAAAGAAGTAAAGAAAGGGGGCATCATCTTGCTCGACGACGGCAAGAAAAAACTACAGATCACCAAGATCAAAGGCACCGAGATTACTTGCAAGGTATTGGTGGGCGGCATCACCAAAGGTCGCCGTGGGGTCAATCTCCCGGGTGCTTACCTGTCTATCAGCTCCATTACCCCCAAAGATCGTAAGGATCTGGAGTTTGGGATCCAGCACCAAGTCGACTTCATCGCTCTTTCTTTTGTCCGCCGCCCTGCCGACATCGTCGAGCTGCGCAATCTGCTCACCAAGCGCAAATCGGCAGCCAAGATCATTGCCAAAATCGAAACTCCCGAAGCTCTAGAAAATATCGACGAGATCATTCGCTTAGCCGATGGCATTATGGTGGCGCGGGGCGATCTAGCTATCGAGATCCCAGCGGCCGAAGTACCCTTGGCTCAAAAGCTCCTCATCCGCAAATGCCAAGAAGCCGGCAAACCGGTCATTACCGCTACTCAGATGCTTGAGTCTATGATCAAATCCCCTGTCCCCACCCGGGCCGAAGTTTCCGATGTAGCCAACGCTATCTTCGACGGCAGCGATGCTATCATGCTCTCCGAAGAAACAACTCTGGGTGAGTACCCGCTCGAGTCTGTCAGTATGATGGCTACCATCGCCACTCGTATCGAGGCCGAGCTACCCGATGGCCGCTTCAACAATCCCATCAGCCGCGAGGTTACCGATGTGGTCTCGGATGCTGTGGTATTTGCCTCGCATTACGCCGAGGCCAAGCTGATCTTTGCCCTTACCAAATCCGGCCTGACCGCTCGCATGATCTCGCGCCACCGGCCTGCCCGCCATATTATCGCCCTCAGCGCTACCACCACTACCATCAACCAGCTAGCGCTCTCCTACGGCATTACCCCTATCCAAACCGCCGGGTTTCAAACCATGGCCGAGGTGCTCAAATTTGTCCGCACCTATGTGCTCAAGCGTAAGCTCGCCCGCAAAGGCGACAAGGTGCTGATCTCTGGTGGGCTCCCCTTCGACAAAGCCGTGGGCACCAATATGATGCTCGTGGTCGAAATCTAGATCACCATACAGCCCAAACAAAAAGCTCGAGCGTGGTGGCTCGAGCTTTTTAGTTATCTTACAAATAACAACCTAGCTTTAGATCGCATACCCAACCCAGGTCAGATATCCGCCCACCACCAGCATCAGCACTCCCGCCATCGCAATAAGCTGATTGTTTACCCACCAATCACCCACCCGATCCACAAATCCAGGGGAAATAGCAAACAAAGCTCCTTTTACCAGCAAGGCCCATCCTAAAAAGCTCACGATAATCTCCGGTAGTGTTCCCCAAACGCTATGCGCATTTACATGCACGATTCCTACCGCCATCGCTCCCATCGCAAACAGCAAGCCCGCCAGAGCGTTTTTCTCCAGGTCTTTATATATTTTTATGTAATACTGACGACTAACAAAAACTCCAAGCGCCACCGCCAAGATCACTGGTCCCCAAATCTGAGCGAGAAATATTGTTGTATCCATACAATTAAAGATGAAAAGTATTACCAACCCCATTGTACTCTCTTAGCCCAGAGCTACAACGGCTGCCGTTTGCCGCCCGACAACTTCACACAAGTCTGCTCAATCCTCTGCTGGCGCTCTTCCGGATCACTCACCGACTCTATCCAATCCACAAAGTCCCTCCGTTCATCCGCAGTTAGCTCCCTCCATTGCGCCTTGGCTTTGGGTAGCTGACCCAACGCCTTATACAAATTCATTGGCACTACCGCATAACAACACGGCCGGCGCTTTCCAGTAGCCAGCATGTCTACCGTTCTCTCCACCCTGCGCGCCCGCGTCTCTGGCTGCTTGGCCGACTCCACCCATCTAGCAAAATCCCGCCGCGCAATCGGCGTCAGACTTTCCCATATTTCTCCCACTATTGCGTTAGCCGCCAGCGCCTTACGCAGATCAGCCGGTACCACCACTTCTGATGCTTGTTTGGTCATAATCTATCTCTAAGCCCACCATACCACACCGACATATCCATCCACCGCCATATCGGTAAAAAGTAGCTCTGGTAATGCTTTTTCTTGACATTATATCTATTCTCTGGCATTATACGCCCACAGGCAATTGCCTATCTTGAACCCTTCAAAATCCATTCCATTCACAAGGAGCGACTGATGCATTTCAGCTCACACTTTAGCCTATGGGCAGTTGTGCTGTTGGTACTTCTCTCTACCGGTTGTTTCAAAAGCAACGAGGCAGAGCATACCGACACATCGGCCAATCCGATCACCGAGGAATACAAGACCACAGCAGCACCCAAGCAGCCCGCAGACCCTGCACCCGGAGATACTCCCAGTATCATCCTGGGCACGGCACCCTCCTCCTACGATCCGGTCATCCTCAGTATCTTTGAAGAGACGGTGGCCCTAACACAGGATCCCAGCATACAAACCAAGCTCTTGGAACTCTCTAGGCAGCTTACGCTGGAGCCCAGCTCTCCCGACCGTTATTTTTATCTCATGGCTGAAGGAGTCCATGATTTTCCAGAGGAAGCGGAAGAAACTCACTCTCACCCACTGATGTGGGTCACCGTGGATCATCCCGCAAATGGCAAGGTCACTCTTTGGCTGAGCATGGACCTCCTTGCCAACAAATGGCCAACTGCTCGGTTCAGCGACAAGCTTTTTCTTACCTCTGTGTTGGTACACGAGCTCAAGCACATCACGGACTTCCGACAGCTTCCAGA
>CAYWVE010000034.1:0-4446 GCA_964461775.1 uncultured Candidatus Saccharibacteria bacterium
TCAACATCTCCGGAGATAAGAGAAATCGGGCTGCAAGTATCTCCAACCATAGTTACAGAGGACATCGGGACTGTCCCAATATTGCTAACCGTATAAGTGTAAGTTACGGCACCGCTGCCATCCGGCAGAGCCAATGGATCAGGGACCTTAATCACATCAATCAAAGGCGGCACGAGCGGAACAGATCCGCTACTACCACCAGACGACACCGCAATATCATCATTAGTGACAATACAAAACTGATCTTCGGCCACACCAAGATTCATCAGGCCATTCTCGTCACATTGACCAGAGAAAGCCTGAGTATAGCCAGCATTGCCGGTTTCGGTCACGGTATACGCCCCAACCGGAAACACGGTAGTTGCCCCAGAGGCTACAGGCGTTCCATTCACAAACAACGGAAAATCAGCGATGACTCCAGTGCCGCCACTATCATTAACCACCACTTTCACAACATTTATGGTTGAGTCCGCCGGCGGAGTAGCGCAGGTTGGCCCAGAAATAGTATTGTCCAGCAAGGTCACATCGCCACCAATCGCTAAAGCCCTACCATCCAAAGCTACATTAGCCCCAAAGTGCACACCCGTTCCAGCAATAATCGTTCCTGTAAACTCACTACCATTAATGGTAGCCAGGGTGGTTACCTGCCAATAAACATCGCAGGCTCTAGCCCCATTGGTTAGATCGATAGAACCAGAAGATACAAAATCGCTAGATGCCCTAAAAATATAGACACCCGGCCCGTCGAGGGTAAGGACTCCCCCATTTAACCGACCAGCCCCAATGTCGTAGACACCGGTAGTAAGCACCAGCCCATCCAGGGCGGGTCCGATCAGGCCATCCGACCCTTGGGCGGATATATCACTATTTGCTGCCACAGCGTCGTTCTGAACATCAGGATCTAAGATCTCCAATCCAGGAGCAACCCCGTCAGTAGAATATATCGTACCGCCCACATCTCCAGCCGTTAGTGCGGTAATGCCAGCACCAGTACTGCTTATCCCAACATCCCCGGATATAGTGCCAGTTCCCGTAATTCCCGTTTGGGCAAGAATAGAGAAACTCTCAGACGCGCCTAACCCTGGATCCGTCGCGGCAAAAGCAGCGATCGGAGAAACCAGGAGGCTAAATATCAAAAAAGCAGACAACACACGAGCTAACGAGATCTTATTAAATTTCTTCATGATTTACCCCAGTAGTTCAATTAAAACTAATCACATTATACCATACTTGATAAAAATGTCAATACTCATATTCGCCAACCACCCCGACATCGAGCCAAGACTGGCTTTTTATAGGCAGTCTATGGAAGCTTAGCCCTACATGTCTCGTGAGGGATTGCGAACGACAGCACCGCAAGGTCTCTACTGACCTCTCTCTTTTTTCCTTTTGGAGTATGCCGTGAATACTTCAACAGCTGCAGAAATCAGGAAGTAGGCAGCCAGTATGTAAATCCAAGCATTCTCCAACTCAGTACCCTTACCCCACCATGCCGTACCCAGCATCGCCAACACCGCAACCACCAAAATCAGTAGCATGCCATATTTCATACCACTATTGTAGCAAACCCACTGGGCAACTCTCTTCCTAAAAATTCCCCTGTTGCAACTGTCAGCCCAATAGCTGCCGAAATTCTTCTTCTCCCAACCCCAGCAATTGCGAGTCTCTGCCTAGAGGACTCTGGGTAATCTCTCTACCCATCCAACTCAGCGGGACAAACGCCCGAGCCTCATCCACCGTATCAAACTCAACCTCTGCCCTCGCTAGACCCTCATGCTGTCCACGATAAATCTTGATAGTAATCTCAGGATTTTCAGATACCAGATAACTATCACGGACAATGGCAGATTGAGCCTGAGACTTCAGGGTATCAAACTCTTCCTGACTAATTCTGGTTTTGTCCGCCGTTCTCTCTAGGTCAGATTTGCGAGACTTAGTTTCCCTTTCATATCTATCGCCAACTTTCTGTATACGCTCCTCAAAGTCAGGCTCTATCCTCAGGTAATACCTCTCATACCGAATAGGCGCGAGACCCGAAAGATCCGGCATACTCTTGATCAAAAACTTTCGCTCAATCTCCATCTGATCCTAACCTATCATCTAAGTATAGTGCTTCTTTGTGTGCTGAAATGCTTTTGCAATCAATTCGGCCAGCACTTCCAGATCCACATCCGCCAGCTTGTTGATATACAAACATCCCACGCTCGTCTTGTGCTTGCCTAGCTTTTTCAAAAGGGCAGATTGCTCTCCCGCTATCACATAGAGGGTCAGGTTCTGTTTCCGAGGCGAGAATCCGACCAGAGGCCAATCTCCTTCTTGTGCGCTTCTTTCAGATTTATAGTGATACATCCCAAACCCCACAATGCCAGCACCCCACATCACTGCCTTTTCCCCCGTAGCTTTCTCAAACATTTCCAGCAACGCAAACCCATCCTTCCTCTTTTGCTCTGGCTCAATCGTATTCAGAAAGTCCTTAGGGTCCTGCTTGGTTGGTTTAGTCTTTAGCTCAGCCATACCAAGATCATAGCACGCCCACTCTCCGTTGACCCCGAAAGGGCCCCTTTGGGGCTGGAGGAAGTTAGAACTGTTGCCACAATATCCCAAAAGTCATAAGATGCCCCTATCACACTACAGGGGTGCCAGTAATGAAAGAGATAATCCCTATCTCCATCTCACTGTCTCGCGTAGTAGCTGCACCTTTCCTTATTGGGTTCTGCCTGAACCACGATTGGATTGAAGCACTGCTTCTGGTTATATGGGGCTTGTTTTCCGATTCTCTAGATGGAGCTGTTGCCAGGCGCCTGAATGTGACAAGTCGGGCTGGTAGCTTAACCGATAGCATATCTGATGCGATTCTCTCTATTGCAATGGTCGTCGGGCTTCTCGTTGCAGGCATACTGACTCCAAGTCTAGTTCTGTTACTTATAGCTATATGGTGGCCAAGCACAATATTGGGGTTACTACGGCCGATCCAGCTCCAAGAATCATTATTCAACCTCTTTGCAGTATTGGTTGCCTTGCGTACGGTAGCCTTTGCCAGTATCTGCATGACCTATGTCTGGCTTGGGGCAGGGGCAACCATAGGCACAATCTGTATAGCGATCATGGCTTTAACATTTATCGCTCTGTGGTCGCTCAATCGAAAAGCAGCTATACGCCTGCTGATCCAGTCGCGGGGGAATAAGCAACCCACATACAAGTAATTTAGGGGCGTCTCCGGTCGCTCCTTTTTATTACAGAACTACAAAAATAACCAGCCTCTGCAGCTGATTATCTTTTGGCTCCGGCGACTAAAGGAAGTCATCACTCCTGTCCCTACAAAAACTGGCCGCCACAAGGACGGCCAGAGTACAAAGATTGGCAGACTCGACTAAGCAGGCCTAACCCACACGGTATCAGTCTCTCCAATCTTGAGACCCGGATTAGGACACTCTTCCCATGTGCCACTTGTAGAAGCGTACCTATCTCCGGCCTGCAATGAATCGCCTCGCTTCAGCAGCTCTCCTTTAATTGGAGCTCCGCCAAACGGATGGTCGATGGTTCGCATGCTGTCTCCTAATGTACAAGTTTAGATCTTTATCAAAATACTATAAAAATATCCCTTCTACAAGCTGGTATTTTCCGGCTCCGTTGGCTGAAGGAATATACAACTATCACAATTTAAAAAGAACCTCCCTTGCCCAAGGAGAGGTTGATATAAGTCTTCCCAAAGATGCAGCCTAGTCGTAATAGAAGTTGTCAGGGTATCTCCTGACCCTCGTCTCGGCAAGCTCACTTTCTTCTCGCAGCCTCCCATTAGCCTCTTTGTTCAACGCGGCCTTGTCTTCGTCGGAAAGACCAGTCCAGTTTGCAAAGGGGCCGCTAGCGGCAGCAATAGATAACTTCAGGGTGGCTGCTTCTTCAGGGGGCATCTCGTGATAGTTTAGGACCCTCTTAATGAGTTTCCCTTCCCTAGCCATGTGACACTCCAATGTACAAGATGACCTTAGTTTACCAAAATAAAATAACCACTACTACAGCGATTATTTTAATGGCTCCCGAGCTCGGACATGTATCCCCATCTTCGATGGGGCCCCGCCGTTGTCGCCTGCAACAAGGAAGATCTACTTCATATTCTGGCAGGCTCACGAGCTAGAACCATTTAAAGTCTAGGCTGGGGTTGCTCTTTTTTAGCTACTTTTAGATTACTATATCGACGCGTCTCGAGCACCCCTCCCCCTAAGAAAGTGACAAAAGTGACAGTGCTTGCTCTTTATAAAGAGGATAACCACCCAATCACTTCTTCATTAACAGAAAGAATTTCCTCTACTTCGCTAAAGGACAGAGTCTTCCCATGATGCACCACATCATTCCTGGTGACATAATAGCCACACCACTTATTCCAAAATGGTTGCTTATCAACTACCACGCTCTTCAGATCTCCCAGCACTGTCTTCAGTCTATCCT
>CAYWVE010000035.1:0-6338 GCA_964461775.1 uncultured Candidatus Saccharibacteria bacterium
AGGCCCCCTCGGTTGCCACCCCACAGCAGCCCGGTGGGCAAACCACCCTTTCTTCTGGCGGTGTGGCCACTACCATCACTCCCGTTGCCAGCGGGCAATTTATCTGGCCCACCCAATCCCCCACACATTTCATCTCGCAAGGCTACAAAGGCTCCCACCGGGCTCTAGACCTCAACCGCCTCAACGGCTGGGGTATCTACGCCTCTGCCGCTGGTACAGTCAATGTAACCTCTCTGCGTTATGGTTACGGCAACCATGTCGATATCAATCACGGCAATGGCTGGCTCACTCGCTACGCTCACCTCAGTGAGTTCCGGGTCAAAGATGGTGACTATGTCCAGCAAGGTCAGCTGATCGGTATCATGGGTTCCACCGGTCGCTCCACGGGCCCTCACCTACACTTCGAGATACGCTTCAACGACAACCCGGTCAACCCACTTAGCTACCTCCCTCGCTAGACCAATCAATCATCACTTCCCAAAAGACCAGCCCTCCGGCTGGTCTTTTTATTGTCGATATGTCGTACAATTTAAACATGGCCAAAACCAAAGCTTACATCCACGACTTCCTCGACTATCTCGAGATCGAAAAAAATCGTAGCATCAAGACACTCGAAAACTACCGACACTACTTGTATCGGTTTCTCGACTTTGCGGTAGAGGAAGGCTACAGCGGATTGCTCCCTAGCCAGATCACACTACCCTTGGTACGCAAGTACCGCCAACACCTCAACCGCCTTACCGACGAACAAGGCAACTCCCTCAAGTCGATCACTCAGAACTATCACATCATTGCTCTTCGCTCTTTTCTCAAATTTCTAGCCAAGCAAGATATCCGAAGCCTGCCAGCCGAAAAGCTCGAGCTCGGTCGCTCGCCGCAACGCACTGTTGATTTTCTCGACGCACCAGAGATCCGCGAGCTCTTTCGAGCCCTACCCCAAGATACCGACCTCATTAGCCTACGCGATACCGCTATACTCCACACCCTCTATTCTACCGGCTTACGAGTATCTGAGCTGGTAAGCCTTACTCGTGACAAGATCAACCTAGATCGAGGAGAGTTTATGGTCCGAGGCAAAGGGGACAAACCCCGACTAGTCTTTCTTTCGCAGGCCGCCAAAGAAGCTCTGCGGACATATTTGAATCGCCGCAAAGACGACAACGAGTTTGTCTTTATCTCCCATGGGATCAAATCCACTAGCCAAAACCTCACCCCCCGCACCATTCAGCGAATCATCGCCAAATACGCCACCAAAGCCGGGATCGTCAAACAAGTCACCCCCCATACCCTTCGCCACTCTTACGCCACCGACCTGCTCATAAACGGAGCCGATATTCGCTCGGTCCAATCCCTGCTGGGACATTCGTCTATCACTACCACTCAGGTCTACACCCACATCACCAACAAGCAACTCCGCGAAGTCCACCAAGCCTTCCATGCCCGCCGCAACCAAAACTAAACCCAACTATCAACTACTAGCCATACTCCTCCTGGTATGGTTTGGACTTCCCAATCTATTTGGGCTCATATTATTTCCCGTCCTAATAACCACCGGTCAAATCAAATACATTGGCATCCTCACCAACCCCCAGCTCCCCTTGGCCTACGCGCTAGCATTCGAATACACCGAGCACTCTCTATTACACCTCCCCAACCCCATTGCCGGTTTTTCTAATCCACCGGTTCACGGATTTTCTAATGGCAACTTTTTTGCCTTCAATCCCCACAAACTAGACGACCACTCCGACCTAATCCTGCATGAACTACGGCACGCCCAACAAGCTACCGTTCTTGGACCATTCTTTTATTTCCTCTACTCTGCCTCCAACGATCTGGGCACTCTGCGAGGCTACTCTTACTGGGAAACCTATCTGACCAACCCATTCGAGCGCGACGCCTTCTCCATCACCAAAGATCAGACACGCTACAACCAAATCATAGACGAACGCATTCCTCACCAAACCGACCTCAAGCTGCTCCCCTAGCCTGACCCATTCTCTAACCACCCCAGCCATTCCCCTTTATATCACCCCGAATTCGCTTCAGGATCTTGATTCTCCGAGGCACCGAGGAGATACCTTGGTGTCTTTATGGAAGATTATTTAATTACATTAAAGAATCCCCTCAGTCCTTCGGGGAAACAATAACTTTTATTTTTTTGTTCTAGATTCCCGCCAGAGTTTAGCCGACCACCAAGGGGGCGGGCAGGGATGACAAACATTTTTAATTTGTAATTTTAAATTTTTAATTTACCCCCCCTACGCCCTCAACGCCTTGGCCCGATACTCCAACACATAAGCGGTAAAATCCGACACCAGCGCAGCCGCCACCGCCACCTCTGCCTCATTGGCTCCCACTTTTTCGATCGCGTCAAAAGGATATCGTTGCCATAACCGCATCAGCTTTACTGCATTGGGCTCTATGGCCACCGCAAAATCATCGATTGCCTTGTCCATCTTGGCCACCCCTCCAAGCCGCGCACTAAACTGCAATTTGTCCTGTGCCACCATCTCCTCTCCGCAGACTGCACATTTATACAGCTGGGGAGACAACCCCATCACCTCCAGCAGCTTGAGCTCAAAACTAGCCCGCACCTCCGCCACCCGATCACTCACCGCCAATCGCGCCAAGGTCTCGCGCACCAGCTCAAACACTCCCGGCACCACCACACCCTCTTCAAACATCCGATCGATCAACTCACAAACATAATACGCACTGGTCAATCGCTCCCAGCTCTCCGTACCATCAAACCAGCTCAACTTGGTCTGGGCTCCGGTCAAAACATACCCCCCTGCCCGCCGCTTGGTCAGCGTTAGATCGTTGTACCGCAGCAAGTCCATCCACGCCGCCAAGCGAGCTTTGGGTTTGCGGATCCCCCTGGCCATACAGCTAATCTTGCCTAGATCAGGGCTAAATACCACAAACCATCTGTCAGCCTCTCCCACATCTCGTCTGGCGATTATCACCCCTGTACTCTGCACCTGATTTCCCATATGCCTAGTATATCCCACCCACCCCATATGAACCCCCGCACCAAATTTGCTATAATGCCTAGTCATGACCAAACCATACCCCCGCCCACCCCAGCCCAATCCCACGCTCCCACCCACCATGCCCAACCCGCTATCGGGCGGCTTTGGCAATGCTCTGTATGCCAACTGGCGCCAAGAAGCGCTGGATGCCCTAGAAGAGGTGGTCGCTGGCGTCGCCCTGGCCAAAGCATTTAGCAATCACGACGATATCCAAAAACTGCTGGAACTAATTCAGCGCAAGCTTCTCACTATTGGCTTCGCGCTAGAAAACAAAATCAGCCCCAAAGCCGCCGAGCTCCTCTCGGGCATTGGGCCAGCCGATACTGAAGGCCTACGCAATTGCATCTCCTACTTTCAGCAGCAACTTGGCTACCCCACCCAGCAACCCCTGGCAGCCCAAAACAAGGCCGGAGCCATGCTCACCCTGGCCCACCTCTTTGCCAAACGCGGAGCCCGCAAACTCCAGCCCGTCGCCGATATGGAAGAGGGCGGCGAGCTCATCACTTCTTTTATCGACCAATTAGTCACTCTTTTGCCCATCCTGGAGCGCATCGAATACAAATACTCCAATCTCCCAGAGAAATCTTGGCACCAATAGAATAAAAACCTCCGGTTCTCATCCACCAATCCTCTAAATACAAATCACTCCCAAGCGGGAGATAAGGGAGACCGTACCGCAGGGGTATCCCGCCTACTGGCGGGAGCCCTCCGCTCGCTGCACCAAGGAAATACTACAGATTCTATATTACCCACCCTATCGGGTGGGGCAGACTCACACGCGAACCTCCGGTTCTCACCCGCCAATCCTCTAAATACAAATCACTCCCAAACGGGAGTGATTTGTATTGGTGGACCGTACCGGATTCGAACCGGTGACCTCCTGCTTGCAAAGCAGGCGCTCTACCAACTGAGCCAACGGCCCTGATTGTTATAATCCGAACCAGCCAAGGTCGATCACCCCAACCCAGATCAGAAAACCCAAGATAACACCGATCACCCCAAAAAGAAAGTAGGCATAATAGCTACTCCCCAAATACCGCTCGGCCCAGCCGATCCTAAAACCAAATGCTTCCGCTACCTTTTTGTAATAGACGGCCAGACCCAACCCACCGCCAAACAAGATCAAACCAAGGAAGAACCTCATAATTACCACTATACCAGATCAGGAGCGATTCTCTTGATACAGACAACCTTTTCTGATACCCTGACTATTGTTCGCCCAGAGTCAAAAACTGCGGGCGTGTAGCTCAGTTGGTTAGAGCGCAGTCCTGATAAGACTGAGGTCCCTGGTTCGAATCCAGGCACGCCCACCACACTAAAATACTCCCAGATGGGAGTATTTTAGATTACCCCCCCCCAGAAAAAAGCACCGCCGAAGCGGTGCTTACAAATCCCCTAACCCTTCCATCGCTGCACATATGGATCTTCGAGCCACTCAGGTGCAAACAGCCGCAACTCCGTGCCCTTTGCTCTCACCGGCCGAGCCATTTGGCGCCACTTGCGCAACCCCACACCCATCATCACCCAGCGCTCAAATACTTCATCGCTGAGAGGTCGGTACCCCAGATCCACATACGCTCTTTCGTACTGGGTCCACTCCTGAAGACACAGTGGCATCTCCACCCGTGGTCCATACGCTGGCTCTTCGCCATCTCCTCCGTAGCAGCGCCTAAATGCATAGCCGTACGCCAGGTAGCAAATCACAGTTTGCCACTCCCGATAAGGATACTGGTACAGCACCCATGCTATCTCCCGCCGGGGGTAGAGCAGCTGACTTATTCGCACCCTATTCCACATGGGCTCCAATTGACTACTGCGTGCTAGCCCATCGGGATCATACCGGGCCATCCACCACACCCCGATTATCTCCCAGATCAAAAATCCCAAAATCAACAGGCTCACCGCCACAGCGGCCATCGGCACCCAACTGTATTCCACCGGCATACTCCACCTCCTTCAAAGTTCAAACTACTTGGCACTGTATCAAAAAATCGCCCAAAAGGCGATTTTTTTATTTTACAACCAGAGAGTACTTAGATATCCCAGGCACTTCGCTCTTGCGAGCTAGTACCTCGACCATGTTCTAGAAGACCTGGATAAGCCTCTACTCCATACGGAGTAATTGCCTACCAATAAATTCCCTAGAAAGGAGGTATTCCATCCCCACCTTCCGGTAGGGATACCTTGTTACGACTTCACCCCAATCATGAGCTCCACCTTAGGCCTCTTACGAGGATTTCGGGTGTATCCCACTTTCGTGGTGTGACGGGCGGTGTGTACAAGACCCGAGAACGTATTCACCGCAGCATGTCTGATCTGCGGTTACTAGCGATTCCAGCTTCATGAGGGCGAGTTGCAGCCCTCAATCCGAACTTGGGGTAGTTTTGGTGGGATTAGCTCCACCTTTCGGTTTCGCGACCCATTGTGACCTACCCATTGTAGCACGTGTGTCGCCCAAGATATAAAGGCCACGCTGATTTGACGTCATCCCCACCTTCCTCCGTGTTAACCACGGCAGTCTCGCCAGACACTTGTAACTGGCAATAGGGGTTGCGCTCGTTTCGGGACTTAACCCTACATTTCACAACACGAGCTGACGACAACCGTGCAGCACCTGTCACTGTTGTCCGAAGAGGGGCTCTATTTCTAGTGCCTTTCAACAGGATGTCAAACCTTGGTGAGGTGCTCCGCTTACCATCGAATTAAACCACATGCTCCACCGCTTGTGCGGGTCCCCGTCAATTCCTTTGAGTTTTAGTCTTGCGACCGTACTCCCCAGGCGGGATGCTTAACGCGTTAGCTTCGGCACTGAGGGGGTCGATGCCACCAATGCCTAGCATCCATCGTTTAGGGCGTGGACTACCGGGGTATCTAATCCCGTTCGCTCCCCACGCTTTCGTCCATGAGTGTCAGGGCCGGCCCAGTTATTTGCCTTCGCCTTTGGTGTTCCTTATCGTATCAACGGATATTACCCCTACTCGATAAGTTCCAATAACCTCTACCGGCCTCTAGACTAACAGTATCCGCCACCTATCTCCGGTTAAGCCGGAGGCTTTGATGTCGGACTTATTAATCCACCTGCGGACGCTTTACGCCCAGTAAATCCGGATAACGCTTGGCGCCTACGTATTACCGCTGCTGCTGGCACGTAGTTAGCAGCGCCTTATTCGCTGATTACCGTCATAATCTTTATCAACAAAAGCAGTTTACAATCCGAAGACCGTCTTCCTGCACGCGGCATTGCTCCGTCAGACTTTCGTCCATTGCGGAAAATCCCTCACTGCTGCCTCCCGTAGGAGTCTGGGC
>CAYWVE010000036.1:0-4438 GCA_964461775.1 uncultured Candidatus Saccharibacteria bacterium
TGTGGTCGATCACCTGAGTATGCTCCTGGGTAATATCTACAAAGTTGGCCGCCGTCACGGTGACATCTTTGGTGGGTAGGTAAATATCTCCCACTATGGTCAGCAAGTCCTCGATCACAGCCGGATTGATGGCCAGCGTGCCATCCACGCTACCGCCACCGCCCTCTTCATAGAGCTTTTGGAAGGTGGTAGCCGAAGTAGGAAAGTCGAGATACCAGTTGGCATCGCGCGTACCAAACACACCGGTAGTCGCCACGGCACGGAGGGGCGCTGGCAGCTCCAGGCTAGGCCGGGGATTTTGGCCATCGACTCGCTGGGTAATATCTACGAAAACATCGTTGACCTTACCTTTGTAGACCTCCACCACTGCGAAACTACCAATAAATCCACCGGTAGCACGCAGCTCATTGCTATTTTGGTTGAGGATCAGATATTGGCGGGGGTTGTTGAACCCGAGTGCGTCGGGCAGCTCCTGAGCCAATGCACCCAAAACGCTAACGGCTTGATTGAGCGAAGCGGTTTTGGTCTGAGCTTCCTGAATGGCCACGGCGTATTGAGGCTCGGCTCGAGTCAGGTCGACCGAAGCTAGCAAGTAGTCGGCCCGCTCTACCTTCCCTACAGCTGTCATGAGCTGTGGTTTGGCTTGGTCCAACAAGGCCGCCAACTGAGCGGGGAGCTCGTCGGCGGTTCCGCCCAAGGACTGGCGGCTGTTGAGGTAGGCGTTGACCGGCTGCAGGGCGGCCACCATAGCTTTGCCTCCCTGAGCCAAATACAGACCCGAGTCTACCAGCTTGAGGCCGGTGGTCACCTGCGAAACCGAGCTATTGATATCGGCCATGTAGAGATTGGATTGGCCGAGCTGCAACATCTCTTGCTGAGCTTGAGTAAAGATATTTTCAGCCGCAATGAATTGGTTGTTGGCGGTAGCAAAATCCTTGGCATTTAGAGCAGTAGCCGCAGCCTCTAGCTTGACCACACCGCGCAGCGCCAAGCTGGCAATGTCGGTTTTGATCGCGTTGGCGCGCACGGCCACCATGCCGCCACCAGCATACAAGCCCAGTACGACAACACCGATAATTACAAACCGCACAAACCATCCGCTAACTGCAGTGGCTGACGGGCGCGCGATAGCTGCCCCGCTCTGGTTGCCAGCAAACGACATGTCCATGACGCTAGTAGCCGGCTCCGCACTCACCGACTCAAATCGGCTGGGAGCAACCGGCTGAGGATCGGGAGCGGCCGGCTTACGATAAACCATGGTCGGGGTCGACTTTGGTTTGATGTAATAGTATTTAGGATCGCGACTTGTCATGCAGTTTGACGGCGTGGTTTAAGATATCTAAAGTTTTTTGAGCGGCGAGTGTCCAAGAAAATTCTTTGGCTCTGGCCAACCCCTTGCGCACCAGATTTTGGCTGAGATTTTTGTCGGTCAGTATCTGGCTCACCGCGTCGCTCCAGGCATCGGTATCGAAGGTGGGCACTACCAGGCCGGCGTCGCCGGTGATCTCGGTCAGTGAAGAATTGCGACTAGCCACTACCGGACATGAAGCGGCAAAAGCTTCGAGCACCATTAGGCCAAAACCTTCGTATACGGAAGGAAAAACAAAAACGCTAGCACCCTGGAGCAAGGCAATTTTTTCCGACTCGCTGACCGGGCCGGTAAAGATCACTGCATCTTGTAGATTTAGCTCGGCGATTAAGCTTTGAGTAGATTCAAAGAGCCAGCTTTTTTGACCAGATATAACTAACTTGATTGTACCAGAAACCCGTTGGCGAATGCTGGGGAGCGAGCGAATAATGGTGGCCAAATTTTTGCGTGGCTCTAGGCTGCCAACAAAATAAATATATTGGTCGGGCAAATCAAATTTGGTCCGCAAATTTTTGGTAAGCGGTGAGTGATCTTCGAAGTATTCGCTGCCCACCCCTTCCCAAACCACCGAGACCTTGCCGGGATTTGTGCCGGTCAGTCGGATCAGGTCCCGCTTAGTATTGTGCGACATTGCCAAGATAGCATCCGATGTGCGAGCTTCGTATCCATAACTCATCTGCCACTGCCACAACCGAGAGCTGGTGGTAAAAAATTCGGGATGAATCATGAATATAAGATCATGAAAAGTAGTTACCTTGGCGCAGGCGCGGGATATTGGTAGCAATCGTGGTGCAGGCATAAACATGACATCCAATCCCCCACAGACCCGGTCGATCTTGGGCCAATCGAGAGGCTTGAATAGTGCGTGAAGTAAGAGCGGAAAATCTACCCAGCGAAGAGTGCGCACCTCGACATTGGCTGCCCGTAGCCAAGGATACTGGGCGACCAAGTCGGCAAACACTTGGTCGAGATTGCGATAGGAAACATAAAACAAGACATAAGTATTGTGCTGATCGATCGCCAATAAATGCCTGAGGATCTGAATTGTGTATTGCTCTACCCCGCTGATCTTGCCGGTCAGCAACCCGCGAACATCTACGCCTATACGCATTTTGCTCATAATCCCAAGTTGTTACGATGCTGCTGCCAGGCCTGCTCGATGGTGGCCAGTAGCTTAGCGCCAAATCGATCCAACCCAAAACTAGCTGCATGGGCACGGATTGCAGCTGTATCAAAATCACTAGCTTCAAACGCATGGAGAGCATCGATCAGACTGGCTGGGGTTTGGGCATCGAACAATATGCCTGTGGTGCCCGGGATCACACTATCGGTCGCTCCCCCTTTGCCATAAGCAATCACCGGCTTGCCAGCGGCCATGGCCTCGAGCGGAACGATCCCAAAGTCTTCTTCCTGGGGGAAAATTAGTGCGCGACATCGTGCTAAATACTCTGCCACCTCGGCGTCGGACAAGTTACCCAAAAATTCTACATTACCCGCAGTAGCCAAGCTTTTAAGCCGAGCTAATTCGGGGCCGTCGCCAATCACCACCAGCCGCTTGCCTTGCAGCTGATTAAAAGCCTCTACTACTAGATCGGTGCGCTTGTACGCGATCTGCCGACCAAGTACCAAATAAAAGTCGCCGGCTTCGGGAGGAATTTCGGCAAACCGAGCTACATCAACCGGAGGGTGTACTACCACAGACTCCCGCCGATAGTATTTGGCGATCCGAGCCTGAGTGGTGCGGGAATTGGCGATGAAGAAGTCCACCCGGCCGCTCGCCGCCTGGTCCCACACTCGCAAACGGTGAATCAGGGAGGGGACGATAAGCTTTATCAGCTTATCGAGCAGCCCGTACTCCGAACGCTGCAAATACTCGTGGTAATGGCTCCAGTAATAGCGCGTAGGAGTGTGACAATAACAAACATGCAGAGTCTCTGGCTTGGTGATGACGCCTTTGGCTTCGGCGCTGCTCGAGGAGATCACCAGATCGTAGCTGTCGAGGTTGAGGCTCTCGATGGCTTGGGGGCGCAGAGTGGGAAAAAGCTGGTGCTTGAAGCGGAGCGGCCAGCCCTGCAAATAAGATGTAAAGACGCGCCGATGGGCAAGTTCCGGGAAATTTTCGGCTTTGTAGACGGTAGTAAACAGGTCAGCACCCGGAAAAAGCTCGGCCAAAGCCAAAATCACCCGCTCGGCACCGCCACGGGAGGTAAGCCAGTCGGCTACGATTGCCACCTTGAGCTGCTGAGGATCGAAATTCATATTAGGTCTATTTTAGCACAAAATAAGCTGTAGAGGCATAAAAATACCCCCGAATGGGGGTATTGGGTGCATGCATGATCTAGCGCGACCGAAGCAGGGCCAGAAGCCGCGAACGAGCTTTGCGGCGGTTTAAGTCGTGGGCGAAACAAGAGCGAGAGCAGTAAAATCGAGTTTGGCCCTTTCGCACATACCATTCGTGCATTGATCGTGGTCCGCGATAAACAAACGGCCGATTGCAGCGGGGATTACTACAGACCAGATAAACCGGATCTTCTGCTAAACTTTTTGTGGTTGACCGCGCCCTAGTCTCCTTGACCTTTTCGGGATTAGCTGCGCGATACTGTTTGACGCGTTCGCGATCGTGCTCTCTGCAGATACTAGCACCCTTGTAAAAGCTTCCTTTCGGCTCGTGATGCAGCCCAAAGGAACAGTAGCGTAGTGGACTGGGGACGAAGTTGGTGAGCCTATGGCCCTGCCCTGTGCGGGCAAGATAGATTCGGCGCAATCTTGGTACCCTAAAGATGTACTCGCGGGCTGCCTGATAAGAGATTCCAAAGACTGCCCCGATCTCTTGTAGAGTAGCTCCATCTAAGATCAACTGAAAGAACTTCTCTATCCGCTCTAAAGTTGCAGCGCTAGGTTTTCTATCGGGTTTTCTGTAGATTACAGCTTCCCGCTCGACGCCGAACAGATCGGCCAACCTCCTAATCCATTTGTTGCTTCGGGGTCCGCCCACTCCATCTTCCCATTGCTTCCATGTTGCGCGGTCACAGTGAACAAAGTGGCAGGCGGCCGTAATTGAAAGGCCCC
>CAYWVE010000037.1:0-7641 GCA_964461775.1 uncultured Candidatus Saccharibacteria bacterium
GTATGATTTGAAGGTGAGAGGGACATACCGATAACAGTCCCGATAGGACATCCTCCTTAAAGTCCCTCTCTCGCAGGCGACAATGATTTATCGGCTAGGAGAGAGGGAGGAAGACATGCTGTCTCAAGTCCGTTAAGGACAACGCTTTGAGAGTCTTCCTCCGGAAAGATAGCGGACAAGATCACGGAAGTCTAAGGTGGACATTAATTGCGCAGTCCGCTGCATGGTTTGAAGGTGAGAGGGACACTGGAACTAAAGTCCTATTAAGAACAATTCCCTACGAGTCCCTCTCTCACAACCGACAATTTGCTTGTCGACTACGAGAGAGGGAGGAAGACAAGATTACAGTAGTTCAATACGAACATCCCACATTAAGTCTTCCTCCGGAAAAGATAGCGGACACAATTGAGTAAGTCCATAAGGACAGTACCATTTAAGTCCACTACATGATTTCAAGGTGAGAGGGACCCGTAGATGTAAGTCCTATAAAGAACAGTAGTAATAAAGTCCCTCTCTCCCAGGCGGTAAGGATTTATCGACTGGGAGAGAGGGAGGAAGACATTCTGTCAAAAGTCCAATATGGACAATTCCAATGAAGTCTTCCTCCGGAAAAGGTAGCGGACAACAAACTCCAAGTCCTACGAGAACAAAGAAGCTAAAGTCCGCTGTATGATTTGAAGGTGAGAGGGACACTCTTTGAAAAGTCCCGTAGGACGCCTCCTTCGAAGTCCCTCTCTCGCAACACCCAATATCCCGTCATGCTGAACTTGATTCAGCATCTGCAAGATCTTGGGATTAGATGCTAGGAGAGAGGAAGACATTACACCACAAGTCCAATTAGGACAACAGACTAAAAGTCTTCCTCCGAGAAAGTTGGCGGACACATGTATCTAAGTCCATTAGGACGAATCATGAAAAGTCCGCTGCATGGTTTGAAGGTGAGAGGGACAGTTCAATGGAAGTCCCGCAGGACACCTCCTACTAAGTCCCTCTCTCGCAGACGACAATAGTTTACCGACTGGGAGAGAGGGAGGAAGACAAGCTGTCAAAAGTCCAATATGGACAATGTCAGAGTAGTCTTCCTCCGGAAAAGTGGCGGACACGGGTATTCCGGTACTGAGGTACAGATTTTGCGTAGTCCGCTGCATGATTTGAGAAGGTTAGCCCACCTGAGCCAAGATGCCACGCTCCCGCCGCTCCTCCAGCTGCCACCACTTGCGGTAGATATGCGTGGCAAAACGATTGCAGGCCTTCCAGATCGCCATGCGGTGGATGTGGCCATCGGTGTAGAGCTTCTTGGTCTTGGTTCCCACCTCTACTTCCACTGGCACTGGGTGCTTGGTGCGGTATGCTTCCTTGTACCTGCGCATTCGCTGGCCCCATTCCGAATTGGGGCGCCGGTTGAACTGATCCCCACACAGGTAGAGGGCGGTGCGCAGATCGTTGCTCCAATTGGAGAGACGGCCGGCCTTGCGACGAGCGAATTCGAATTCGCCTTTTTCGGATGCAATCAGGTGTACGCCGCAGTAGGCACGAAATGCCGCTTCGGTGGGGAATCGACGAATGTCGATGATACCCGCGATCATTCGGCCAGCCAAGCGCACCCCGATCCCCTCGATTGGCTCGAAGATCTCGGTGTAGACATCGAGCTGGCGCAAAGCCTTTTTCAGGGCGCTCTCGCGCTCCTTTTCTTCGACAACCAGTGCTTGAATGACACGGTCGTTGGCTTTGGTTTCATCGATCTGATCGATGATCTTCTGCTCTGGAGCAACACCGGCCGCCATAAAGACAGAGCCGATTACACGCCCCGCCAACCGCTGCTCGGCAGCGATCCGTGCCTTCATTGCCTCATCCAGCGAGCGATGAGCTTCGCGAACCTGAATGAACTTCAGGTCGTGAGTGGTGACAGGGTAGAAAAGATCAGCCTGATCCTGCGCCAGCCGAACAAGAAGGGCCGAATCGTCGTCCTTCTCGCCTGCCTGTTCATCGCGATGGGCCTTGAGGTAGAAGGGGGGAATCCGCAGCACCGGAATCTTCAGATTGGCAGCTGCATAGACGAAGGGGTCGCCACTGCCGCCGAGGGTCATGACGATGGTCGTCAGAGCCGGATCGAGCCCGCGCAAAAAGTCCAGCTCGTCCTGCTCGGTGGCCAACTTACCCGCTTTGGCTGCTTGGGTAGCTGGATAGTAGGTGTAGATCTGGCTGAGCGAGGGTTCCCCGCCGGCCTTTTGTTTTCGGCGATGCCGAAATCCGATAATCATACGACCTGTGGACATGGCTTATAGTCCTCCTCAAAATGTAGGGTACAGCTGACCGAAGCGATCAGACCAAGATGGTCAAGGCTGGTCAGCAACTAGCTTGCATCTTAGCCGAATATAGCTAAAAAGTCAATAAAATGCGCTCTGAGAGCTGTAAATCGTTTTTTGCATGAAAAAAGGAGTAAGACATTTCCTTTTTAGTCCGATTGGGACAAGGGAACTTGAGTCTTACTCCTAAAAAAGATCACGGACATTGGGACAGGAGTTCTGAAGAACAAATTCTGACAAGTCCGCTGCATGATTTGAAGGTGAGAGGGACACGCTGGTAGAAGTCCAGAGTAGACAGGGCATCATTAGTCCCTCTCTCGCAACACCCCATCACCGTCACGCTGAACTTGATTCAGCATCTTGGGATCGTTTAGATATAAGATGCTAGGAGAGAGGGAGGAAGACACTTCACCAAAAGTCCAACAAGGACATTGTCATGGGAGTCTTCCTCCGTAGAAGGTAGCGGACACCAAGAGTAAAATTCATTAGAACAGGTCAGCATCAGTCCGCTGCATGATTTGAAGGTGAGAGGGGCAATCACAACTAAGTCCTATCGGGACATATTCTAAGAAGCTCCTCTCTCGCAGACGACAATGATTTATCGGCTAGGAGAGAGGGAGGAATACAGGCGTCATCAAGTCCATACTGAACAAATCGAGACTAGTATTCCTCCGAGAAAAAGTAGCAGACATTTTTGTTTGAGTCCATCAGGGACAGAAGCTCGACAGTCCGCTGCATGATTTGAAGGTGAGAGGGACAACACCTCTAAAGTTCTAACCGAACATTACCGCGAAAGTTCCTCTCTTGCAAACGATAATAATTTATCGGCTGGGAGAGAGGGAGGAAGACAAGCCTTGTAAAAGTCCATTAGGACATCTTCGAGAAAGTCTTCCTCCGAGAAAGATAGCGGACATTCCGATAGTAGTTTACACAAGGTACAGATTCTGGGTAGTCCGCTGCATGATTTGAAGGTGAGAGGGACACCACGACTGAAGTCCGGTATAGACATGCTTTTTTAGTCCCTCTCTCAAAACATCTAAGCTGGGTTGTCATTGCGAGGAGTGAGTGTACGACGAAGCAATCTGAAGATTATTCGGCAGGGACTGGATTGCTTCGTCAGCCTATTCGGCTTCCTCGCAATGACAATGCACAATGACAGCGAAAGTTTAGATGCTTAGAGGGAAGGAGGAGGACACGGGGTTCCGAGTCCAAAAGGACAATCTCCCCAAAGTCCTCCTCTCGCAGACGACAATGATTTATCGACTGGGAGAGAGGGAGGAAGACATCCAGATTACAGTCCGACTAGGACAGTACGCTCAGAGTCTTCCTCCCAAAGATAGCGGACAAGAGCCGCAAAGTTCCTAAGAACACTTTCTTTAAAGTCCGCTGTAGGATTTGAAGGTAAGGATGACACCCTGAACCAAGTCCGCTTAGGACAAGAGTATACGAGTCATCCTTGAAAGTTACCGTGGACACCTCCTTTGTAGTCAATCGGGACATGATGAGGTTAGTCCACTGGAGCGAGTTTACACCATGACAGATAAGCCGTCAAATAAAAAAGCGAGTCTGATGGCTCGCTTTTTGCTAATTGAATAAATCTAAGCTCTTAGCTCCCCTTCTTGGCTACCAGTTCGGCCTGGACATTGGCGGGGACTTTTTCGTACTGAGCAAACTCCATGCTGTACGAGGCGCGGCCTTGGGTCATGGAGCGCAGGTTGGTGGCATAGCCAAACATTTCGGCCAATGGCACAAAGGCGTTGATAACCTTTACCCCTACGCGATCTGCCATGCCTTCGATCCGGCCCCGCTTGGAAGAAAGATCGCCCATGACATCGCCGGCGTAATCTTCGGGTGTGGTTACCTCTACGCGCATGACAGGCTCAAGGATGACCGGGTTACCTTTCTTTACACCATCCTGCAACGCCATAGAAGCAGCGATCTGGAATGCCATTTCAGAGGAGTCGACTTCGTGGTAGGAGCCATCGAACAAAGTGGCAGTAATGTCCACTACTGGATAGCCGGCTACTACACCGCGCGACAGTGCACCTTCCATACCTTTTTGGACAGCAGGGATGTATTCCTTGGGGATAGTACCACCCACGATCTTGTTGACGAATTCAAATCCGCCATCGGCTTTGGGCTCGAATTTGACCACCACATGACCATATTGCCCGCGACCACCCGACTGCTTGGCGTATTTGACCTCGCCAATGGCTTCGGTAGTGATGGTTTCGCGGTAGGCGACCTGAGGTTTGCCGATGTTGGCTTCTACCTTGAATTCGCGCTTCATGCGATCGACGATGATGTCCAAGTGCAGCTCACCCATACCGTTGATGATGGTTTGGCCAGACTCGGCGTTGGATTCTACCCGGAAGGTAGGATCTTCTTCGGCCAGTTTAGACAGAGCCATGCCCATCTTTTCTTGGTCGGCCTTAGACTTTGGCTCTACGGCGATGGAGATGACCGGCTCGGGGAAGGTGATGGATTCGAGGAGGATCGGATTGGCCTCGTCGCACAAAGTATCTCCGGTGGTAACATCTTTCATGCCTACTAGTGCTCCAATTTCTCCGGAAAAGATTTCGTCTACTTCTTCGCGGTGATTGCTGTGCAAGCGAACGATGCGACTAACGCGCTCTTTGGTATTTTTGGATGCATTTAGTACATACGAGCCAGAGTTGAGCTTGCCGGAATAAACGCGGAAGAAAACAAGCTTGCCCACAAATGGATCGCTAGCGACCTTGAAGGCCAAAGCAGAAAAAGGCTCTTCGTCGTTGGCGTGGCGGACAATGGCTTTTTCGGGATCTTTGGGATCGGTACCGTTGATAGCAGCAATGTCGAGTGGGCTGGGCAAGTAAGCCACCACCGCATCGAGCATGTTTTGAACACCCTTGTTTTTCAGAGCTGATCCGCAGAAAACCGGCACGACCTTGTTGGCGATCACGGCAGCACGCAATGCGCGCATGATCTCGTCTTCGGTCAGGATTTGGTCGGCCAGAAACTTCTCGAGCAATTCGTCTTCGGTCTCTACGATCCGCTCCAGCAATTTGTGACGATACTCGGCCACTTGGGCTTTCATATCTTCTGGTACATCGGTTTCTAAAATATCTTTGCCCAAATCATCTTGGAAAATATAAGCCCGCTCGGTAATGAGGTCGATAATCCCCTTGAATGTTTCGGCGGCACCGATCGGGAGCTGGGCTGGTACGGCAATGGTGGTCAGGCGATCGAGGATGGTCTGGTAGACAAAGAAAAAGTCGGCCCCCATGCGATCCATCTTGTTTACAAAGCAAATGCGAGGGACCTCGTATTTGTCGGCCTGACGCCAGACAGTCTCGGATTGGGGCTCTACACCAGCTACACCGTCGAAGACCACCACACCGCCATCTAGCACGCGCAGGGAGCGCTCTACCTCTACGGTAAAGTCTACATGCCCCGGAGTGTCGATGAGGTTGATGCGAGTATCTTTCCAAAAACAGGTAGTAGCAGCCGAGGTGATGGTAATGCCGCGCTCGCGCTCTTGTTCCATCCAGTCCATGACGGCTTCGCCTTCGTGCACCTCGCCGATCTTGTAAGTGCGACCGGTGTAATACAAAACGCGCTCCGATACGGTGGTCTTACCCGCGTCGATATGAGCGATGATGCCGATGTTGCGAGTTTTTTCCAGAGAATATTGTCTTTCACCCATGGCTTAATCTAGTAACTTAATCGAATTAATAATTTCAGATAACTGTGCAGGAAAATTGTTTTCGGTACGCATGTCAATCAATACCGTATTCCCCTGATTGTTGTCGAAGGCGATAATACGACTACGCATACCGTGCCCTAGGCCTCCGCTGACATACAGAATGTCGCGCGTAAAGGCTGGAATATCGCCTACTTTGGTAGAGATAACTGGGGTTAAAGTTGCATCGGCATCCATATGGTCGGAAGTTGCCAGAGAATCTATGTATTCGCGTGCACCTACACTACGGTAGACAAAGGCAGAAAAATTCGGATCGGTATCGGGGGAATTATAGACAGAATTACCTTTGAATACTTCGATGCTGTCTAGATGATCTAATATCTCCAACTTGTCTGCATCGTAAGCAATAACAATTCCGAGATTTGCATGCTTATATGTCCCGCCGCTTTCTACATTTGTTAAATTGGTAGCGTCTTGATTCGCTGTAAGGCGCGTTGGTCTGGGAGTGTTGGAATTCAGATACCACACGCCAGCAACAATCAGTAGAGCTATTAAAACCAACCCTATGATTGTGCTCCGCTTACCCATTTAGAAGCGGTTGAAGTGAGCAAAAGCCTGGTTGGCTTCGGCCATCCGATGAGTTTCTTCTTTCTTGCGAACGGCGATACCAGCATTGTTGTAGGCATCTACCAGCTCTTGGGTCAGGCGAGCGCTCATTGGCTTGCCCTTGATCCCGCGAGCGGCCTGGACCATCCACTTGAGCCCCAAGACAATCCGGCGCTCTTTGCTGACCTCGGTTGGGATCTGCATGTTGGATCCACCCATGCGGCGGGCCTTTAGCTGTACGGCTGGGGAAATGTTGGCTAGAGCAGTGTCGAAGATCTCGATAGGCTCTTTTTCCAGCTTTTTGGCAGCGGCTTCGAGGGCAGTGTATACAATCCGCTCGGCAACGGTCTTTTTGCCGTTGAGCATCACCTTGTTGATAAAGCGACCTAGCAAAATATTGCCGTATTTGCGGTCGGGTTCGTAAGTCTTGTTGATGTGGCTGACTCCTCTGGACATATTAGTTTAAATTCCGAAAATGATTATTTGGCAGGTGCTCCGGCCTTTTTAGCACCGTATTTGCTCCGGCCCTGCTTGCGGTTGGCAACACCAGCGGTGTCGAGCTGACCGCGAACGATGTGATAGCGTACACCAGGAAGGTCTTTTACCCTACCACCACGGATCAGGACGATGGAGTGCTCCTGGAGGTTGTGGCCGATTCCTGGGATATAGGCAGTTACCTCCATGCGGTTGGTCAATTTGACACGAGCAATCTTACGCAAAGCCGAGTTTGGCTTTTTTGGAGTAGTAGTGGTTACCTTGACGCAAACCCCACGCTTAAAAGGCGATCCGCCCTTGAGCGTTACTGGGCGCATCTTCAAGGTGTTGAAGCGGCGCTGCAAGGCAGGAGACTTGCTCTTTTTAGCAGTCGTCTTCCGCCCCTGTTTCATCAACTGATTGATAGTTGGCATAAGCTGTACTCTACCTAAACGGATGTGGACTTGTCAACTATTACAGGGGTAGGCCGGAAGCCAGTACCGGCTGGAATCAGGCGACCAACGATGACATTCTCCTTTAGACCGCGCAGGAAATCGACTTTTCCGACCACGG
>CAYWVE010000038.1:0-4045 GCA_964461775.1 uncultured Candidatus Saccharibacteria bacterium
TCAGGTTATGAGCCTGACGAGATACCACTTCTCTACCCCGCGGAACCATGCGACCAACTATCCTATAGGTTGTCCACCTTCCGCTGGCTGTTGCTCGGCTGGCTCCTCTTTCGCTCCAAAAAATACCTGCCACCACTTCTCTGGGTTGGTTAGCTCCCGCTGGCGCTCGGCCGCCTCTTCCCTAGCTCGTACATTTCCTTCCGAAAATCTCTGCAAATCATCCTCCGGGATAATCAACACCACCTCTCCCGCTCGCTGATAATTCAGCTTGGCTCTGGCCTCTTTGTCTTTAAAAGCATCTGTCCGTCGGTAAGCAATCAAATTCTGCAAATACCGGTTGTGCAGCCGAAGCTCAGTATTTTTCTCGCGCAGGCTAGCCAGCTCCTGATTGAGCTGGTAGCTCTGCCACAACGCCTGGCAAGTAGAGACCGCCATATACACCAACAACACGGTTCCCACCGTCATAATCATCCGAGCCCGCACCTCGGACTTTTGCGCCATTTTTTCCGACAAAGATTTGATCTTGTTCATATCACCCCCTGACCCGCCGCTTGTTTAGCCTGGTGGGCGCAGAAGGGATCGAACCTCCGACCCATCCCTTATGAGGGGACTGCTCTACCACTGAGCTATGCGCCCACCACACCAAACAATGCGCTATTAGTCTGCTTAATATCCTATCACACGCCACTCCCTGCTCTACAATATATCGCTCCTCGAGATCACCCGCCACTTACCCGGCTTTAGGGTAGCCAAGCGCAGCCTTCCCATCCGGATCCTTTTCAGACGCACTACAGTATACCCAAGCTTGCGTGCCACCTCACGGATCTGCCGCTTCTTGCCCTCTTTTAGTGTCAGGTTGATCCGCCACTGACCCTGCCCGATCGACCTCACCCCGCTCACCCGCATTGGTTGTAGCTTGTCTCCGTTTACCACGAAGCGGCCCCCAAATCGCCGAACATCCTGCACACCATCGGCCAAAATCACCTCGTACTCCTTCTCGTGCTCATATCGCGGATGCGCCAACACATTGGCCAGTTCACCATCGTTGGTTATCACCATCAACCCTTCGCTTATCTTATCGAGCCGCCCCACCGGGTACACTCGCTGGCCAGGAAAAAAGTCAGCAATCGTCTGCCCCGCATGCGCATCGACCACGGTCGATGTTACTCCCACTGGTTTGTAAAAAGCATAGATCACTTTGGGCTGACCCTCCACCCGCTTGCCCCCCACCGCCACCTTGTCTTTTTCCGGATCCACCAACACTCCCATCCGGGTAACTACAACTCCATTGACCGACACTTTGCCCGCCTCGATCATCTCTTCTGCCTTGCGCCGACTCGCCACCCCACTCTCGGCCATATACTTTTGCAATCGCATTTTTACCATTGCTCTCATTCTACCTTATATACGCCAAATGCCCCGAGATAACCCCAAGGCATTTGCACAAAAAAAGTAAGCTTTGCAGCTTACCCTTACTTCTTCGAGCTCATTGTGAACAGGCTCCACAATGCGGCCAAACCAACCACCGCATAAATTATGCGAGGCAAAGTAGCCATCATGTCGCCACCGCCCAAAAGATTGGCTACGAGATCCCAGTTGGCAAAACCAACCAAACCCCAGTTCAAACCACCAATCACGAGCAACCACCAAGCGAGTTTATTAAGCATCATACGATTTCTCCTGATAATACCCAAATAAATTTATTATCGACCCCATGGCTACACTATACCACAAAATCTACAATTTTGTCGGGAGATTCCACTCACACCAGGTCACCAAAACACATCAGTTGTCAAAAGGTTGCTATCACACCTATCCCCATGATACACATAAAGCAATTCGCAGCTTAACAAGGAGTCTCCATGTCTCACCACACGATAGTTCAGCTTGTTCGAGCAGCCAATACCTTGATACACCGGGATATCTTGCTCAAACAACTCTCGCACGATGGCCGCGCCCAAGAATACATCGCAGATTTCGCCCAGCGACACAAGGCACATCCAGAGCTGTGCCAGATGGTCTACTGTGAACTACTGCAATTTCTAATCATAGTAGCCTGCCAGCCCCACCAGCGCCATACACCTAGCAAGATCGTTGGAGCCATGTGGACAGATCTCAATCGGTTCGAAAACCGCTCCTTTTACCAAACCTGCATCCTGGAGCACCTGGGCCTGCCCTATGTCATGCCCGACCCCATACCCGACTCCATGGATGACAAAGCACAAAGACAGTACCAAGATACTGTCGATCTATATCAGAACCTTTTTGGCACACCCCCCACCCGCATCTGGCCCAAACGCGGTGCCGCGATGTTGGAGACTTATGCTGCCGACGACCGCTAGCCGGATTATATCCGGCTTTTTTATTACATCCCCGCCTGTTGACCTCGCCACAAAGCAAAGTACAGACCCTTACCTTGCAATAGCTGCTGGTGGCTTCCCTCCTCCACCAACTTACTTTTTTCCATTACAAATATTTTATCGGCCCCAGCGATTGTCGATAGCCGATGAGCTACCATGATGGTGATCAAATCCGGCCGCGTCTTGGTGATCCCTTCGATGGTCTCGATGATCTCTGCTTCGGTCATGGAGTCCAGGCTACTGGTTGCCTCATCAAATACAATCAAGTCGGGTTGGCGCAGCAAACTCCGGGCAATCGCCAACCGCTGCCTCTCACCACCCGAAAGCTTCAGGCCACCCTCGCCGATCTTGGTATCCAAGCCCTGCTCGCCCCGCTCCAAGATCTTGTCTGCTGCCGCTTGCTTGATCGCCACCAAGCACTCTTCATCGCTGGCATCTGGTTTTACAAATCTCAGATTCTCTCGCACTGTCCCGGCAAAAAGCTGGGTGTCTTGTGATACATAGCCGATCTTGAGCCGTAGCTTGTCATAGTCTATCTTTCGCGCGTCGATCCCATTTACCAACAATCGTCCTTCGGTGGGTGCATACAGCCCCAATATCAACTTCACCAGGGTCGTCTTACCCGAGCCCGATGGCCCCACAAATGCCGCGGTCTCTCCTTTTCCGATACTCAAGCTCACACCTTGCACCGCCGGCACCGAGCCAGAATCATAATTGAAACTAGCATCTTCGAAAACAATACTCTCAATCCGCTCTATCACCACCGCATCTGGCGAAGTAGGCACCACCGGTATATCCATGATCTTGGCTAGCGCCTCGAAGCTAGCTCGCGCTTCTTGATAAGAAGTAATCACTCCGCCCAGCTCGCCCAAAGGACCAAAGATAAAAAACGAGTAGATCAGCAGGGTCAGATACTCACCAATACTAATATTGCCTTCAAAGATCAGCCAGATGATCAAAAACACCAACCCGGATCGGGTCGCGTTGATCACCGTACCTTGCACAAAGTTGAGCCCCCGCACCATCCGATTTTTCTTCAGTTCCAATTCAAGCACCTTTTGGTTGACGGCATTGAGTCGCCCCGTCTCCTGCTGCTCTAGCCCAAGGCTCTTGACCAGCTCCACATTGCGGATCGTCTCCGTGGTCGATCCCGACAAAGCGGTGATCTCTCGCACAATATCGCTCTGGATATTTTTGATCCGTTTGCTGATCCATGTAGTGGTTACCCCTACCACAGGGATAAGCGCAAAGTAGGCCAAGCCCACCCGCCAATCGATCCAGGTGGCATAGGCGAGTACAAAAATAATCCCGATCAACGACATAAACATCACATCTATCACACCGGCAATCAGCTTCTCCGCATCGGTTCGCGCCTTTTGCAACTTGCCCAGCAGCTCCCCCGACCGCTGATCTTCAAACACCGCATACGGCAAAGCAAAGGTATGCGCCACACTATCGGCATACAGCTTCGCCCCTACCCGCTGAGTGATCAAGCTCACATAGTAATGCTGAAATGTCTTGGCCGTCCGCGAGACAAAAGCCACCCCCACCCCGGCCAGCAGCAGCCACCCTATACCTCGAGCAAAATCAGCCGCCCCATACTGATCGGCTTTGGTTATATAGTTGTCCAACAATAATCTAGCGATCTGAGGGTCGAGCAAACTAAACACTTGGTTGATGGTCGC
>CAYWVE010000039.1:0-12403 GCA_964461775.1 uncultured Candidatus Saccharibacteria bacterium
GTATCGTTATCCCCGAACTTGTTTCGGGATCTGGTTCCCGTACCCGCACCCGTGTCCTCTCCCCATCGAGCTAATTGCGTTAGCCCATCTAAAAACTCTTGGTTGGTGCAGCCACTGTTTGAGCCCGACCACTACCAGAGAAGGGTCGGGCGAGTTTGGCTAATATAAGCCAAGTAAGAGAGTTTTTAGTTTGGGCTAGGAATTAGGGAGCGGGGCCAATTTGGGCCTTACCCTTTGTTGGCTCAAAGGGTAAGCCGCGGGAGCGCTGCGCCAGAACAGCGCATATACAAATACAGATCCTGAAATGAATTCAGGATGACAGGAAAAAGATACCGGGACGATCGGAGTGATAATAAAAGAACTCTTTTTCCTGGCTGCGTTTGGATATGAGAGAATGGGGCTACCTATATGAACACCCACCACAAATCCTATCGAACAATCTTTTTTGGAACACCCGAATTCGCAGTGCCGTCGCTACGGGCTTTGCTTGACGATGAGCATTTCGATGTAGTGGCGGTAGTCACCCAGCCCGACCGCCCGGTGGGTCGAAAGCAGCTGCTTACTCCCCCACCGGTCAAAGTCCTGGCAGAGGGAAACAAAGTATTAGCATTGCAACCCGAGAAAATCAAAAACAATCAAGATTTTCAGCAGCAGCTGACCGAACTAAAACCGGATGTAATAGTAGTGGTGGCCTATGGCAAGATACTGCCCAAATGGGTGCTAGGCCTGCCGATATATGGAGCGATCAATGTCCATGGATCGTATCTACCAAAGTATCGCGGTGCTGCTCCGGTAAGCGCAGCGATCATCGCCGGTGATACTAATACTGCCGTGACGATTCAGAAAATGGTTTTGGCCATGGACGAGGGGCCGATATTGGCAGCCGGCAATCCAATACCCATCGAGCCTACCGATACTACTGCTAGCTTAAGCGCCAAGCTGTCGGCAGACGCTGCAGAGATTTTGACCAACATCGTGCTGAGTTATATCGAAAAGCGAATTGCCCCCGTACCACAAAATGAAGGCGATGCCACATATGTCACGCTGCTAAAAAAAGAAGATGGCATTATCGATTGGAGAGAACCAGCTGAGCTAATCGAGCGCAAGATCCGGGCTTACACACCTTGGCCTAGCGCTACGGCCCAGATTGGTAACATCACGGCCAAGCTGATCCGAGCACGCGTGATCGAGTCTGGTGCTGCTCCGGGCATAGTTAGCCAAACCGCAGATGGATTTGCGGTGGGCAACCTAGAAATACTGGAGCTCCAACCAAGCGGCAAAAAGCCCATGAGTGCCAAGGCTTTTTTGGCCGGACATCCAGATCTGATCGGCCAATCCGTGCTATGATCTAAGTGAGAGTTGTGGGTGCTATATTGAGCTCATCGCAAATACTTATGGCCTATCTTTTTATCCTTATCGGCGTGGCATCGCTTATCCTCGCCTTTATCAACCGCGACTGGGGCTTTACCCTCGCGGTAGTGCTAGGGATTTTGTATGTGATCTTTGGCCTGTACGAGGTATTTATGCCTCGCCGCTAGACCCAGTGCCATACCGCAACTAAAATCACTCGCCGTAAGCGAGTGATTTTAGTGTTGAGCCTATATTAGCTGTAGTGCCCAGTAGCAAATGGCCAGTAGCAGCACCTGCGGAGCCAACCCCAGCACCCAACCAGTATCGGGCCAGGCGTATTGCAATACAGCAGTGTGCCAATGATGAAAGGGCTTGATCAATGGTAGTTGGCGCCAAGCTGGCCAGACTAAGCCGGGCAGCTCAATAATGTCGGGCAAAATAGCAGCCACTACAATCACGGCCGAGTACCCGAGCTGCCCAGGCGGAGTCAGCCAATACACCATAGCGAGCATCAGGAGCACATCGACGCTACGCATAATAATATTGCCCGAGTTGATGTGGTCGCCCCCGATCATATCTTTGTGCGGGATAGCATCGAGGATAAAATGAACCATCACCACAGCCATAATGGCTAGTGCGGCGTTGGGTTCGTATTTGGCAATCACCAAACCAGCGGCAGCGTGGGGCGTAAGCAGCATGCAGGGTTATAAAGTAGGGCGGTAAGTGTCGAGCAGCTGATCGGCCTTAATGAAAAACTCTCCCACCACGGGCAATACCCCCAGGCCATCGAGGGCGATCCCCAGGGCCGTAAAAACAATTGTTAGCCCAACCGTAGCACCCAAGGCAGTAAACAACCCGGTGACAAATGAACGGGCGACTAATATTTTCCAATTGCCATAATGGCGATCGGCTAGAGTAACAATATCGCGAGCGAACTGGGCAGAAGACGAGGTTTCTTTCATGCCCTTATTGTACTATACCGGCTCGGTAGTAGTCTTGGCTTCGACATGTTTATTTATGTCGTAAAGCGCGTACGAAACATTGTTGACCCAATGAGCGTATGGCTGAACATACTTCCACTTTGCCACCATGTGTTGTGGCTCAGGTGTACCATCGGGCGCGTACTTGTACAAAAGCTCCGATGTGTAGGCGATCGATTCTTCCCACGAGCCAAAGTCGCGCGTCTTGCCAAACTTGGGGCTACCGGAGCGGAAGTCTTTGATACCCCAAGCATTGTGGGTTCCACCCAAAAAACGGCCATAGCTACTCTCGGCATTAGCCAGTGCAACCATGATCCGCCAGTTGTCGTATTGCAACAATACATCCGCCGGCAACGGGCTGCGCTTGGTTTCCAAAAAGCTAGAGAGCTGGGCTACCCGGGGATCGGGTGGCTCTAGATCGGCATCGGTGGCCGGGATCGGCTGAAAGGCTGTACTAACAGAAACAAAAAGGGCCACTAGTGCCCCCACAAAGCTGTTCATGTCGAGTCCTAAAATGATAAAAACTGACTCTCCAACCTACCAAAATTGGGACGCTGGGTCAAGGACTATATCTGGAATGGGACGGAAGCCTCTGCTATGAAAAAGCCGACCTAATGGCCGGCAGCGATGCGGGAAGGAGCAAGGACGGGTTGAGCAGGAGTTGAGGACGGAGATTCAACAAGCTCGAGCTCAACAGACGGGGGCGCGGGTAGCTCGATTGTCTGGAACTCCAGATTGTGGCTCGAGATATGCTTGGGCAATATGCATCCCTGGCCTACCACTATGTCAGTTTCGGCATACTCTGCCTTGCAGTCGGCCGATGTAAGATTGCCCAGAATATTTTCTTTAAAAGGCTTCATGGCCTCGGCTGTATTGCTTGCCACAATTTCGTGCTCCTGCCACGCTGTGTGGTGGGAGTACCCCAGCAGAGAACGCGAGAAGCAAATCCGAAAAACAAAAATCTTTAATGTCTGCAAGGTGCACCTCCGTAACGGTAGAATCAAGTTAGTTAGAATTCTAGCTTAAAATCCCCCTGCTTACAATATATTACATGAGCGGCAGGACTAGTTTTGAAAAATAAAAAACCCCAACCAATAATGATCTGGTCGGGGCAGACTCAGCTTAAGTCTGGGGGCATTGGACAACTACAGCAACATTTGCATCGGATAGAATGTGTATTGCCTTTGCATAGTCTGCCGCTGCAGCTTCTTCATCAAAGAGCTTCTGCAGAGTGTTGAGATAATCCACGACAGCCTTGGCCTGGTCGGCGAGCTGCGGAGGGATCTGGCCCAAAAAGTGAACATGTACCCCGCTGTCGTCCTGAAATTCCTGCTGGAGATTTTGCCGGAAAGATTGCCTGACCTCGATCAGCTGATCATCTGGTATTGTAACTTCTGTCCAGCTAACGGACATCAACACTTCCAGGCGATCTTCTTGCGACACGCGATAGCCGATTATGGCATCGCCATCGAGGGTGCCGCATGGAATTCGATCCTTGCCAAATCCTTCGGCAAAATATACATGAAACGGCGGCCCAGAGATGTCCACAACAAAGCTGATCTGTGCATCTGTAAGATCCAACCTCAGATACACTGCAGGAGATCCTATGAAAATCCCTGCGAGAATCTTCGGTTCAAGAATCGAGGTACCAACCTCTGCGCTCTCAACATTATCAGACATTGCCTGTTACCTACCTTTGAAGGAGCTCCTCACAGAGCCCCTTGTGAGTTTGATGGCTAGAGCATAGCTTTTTTGCCATCAGCAAGTCAAGCAAAAACACCCAAAGCATCTGCTTGGGTGTAAGTGAAAAGGTTCTAGGCAGGTTGCCCAGCCAGCTCGGCCTGGAGAATCTCTGCCCATGAACCCACTTGGGTCACCTTCGGCAGAAACTCCTTGTACTTTTCCACTTCGCGAGGCTGAGACTGAAAAAGATAGCGGGTAGCCACCGTATCGAGATAGCTTAGGACTTCCAGCTTATCGTCGATAAAGTGAGTAATCTCGAGCTCTTCGCAGATGGGTGCTTTTTGATGGCGCTTGAGGCAAAAGTGAACATTTTCTGGCTTCACGCCCGTGCGCTCGTAAAACTCGTGGTGCGCCAGCCACTTGCGAGTCTGCTCTTGGATGGGTGGGTAGCACTTGGAAACAATGAAGGTATTGTCTGCTCCAAAGTACTGCACCAGCTGCCGTATGGCTTCAAAAGCACCTGCTACGGCCGTGGTCGCCAGATAGTTGCCTCCAAAGAAGGATGTGTCGGTGTTGTCGTTGTTGGATCCATCGATGATCACCCTTCCCACATCGATCCCCAACCTTGGGATTACTATATCCAGATCCAAGTTAGATCCTCCTACTTGGTAAAGTTCAGTACGATTGCTAATCAATTACAATATACCCAGATACCGCAGGAAATGATAATAAAAAATCCCGCAGAGATATTGCTGCGGGACGGTGGTTCTGGCTGATCGGCTAGTCATCCACAAATTCACTACTTGGATCTGGAAGCGGACCATTGTAATAGCGAACTCCGTTAACGCTGGCCAAGACGGTAGCATACACTTCTTCGCTAACTTGGGCTATGTACACACCATCCTCCTCAGGACGAGAGTACTCACTAGGAGTGGGTCCGTCGGGCTGCCGATCCCAGTATTCCTTTATAAAGGCTTCGGCGTCGGCGTCGTCTTTGTGCAGAGAGTACCCATCGGGGCGCGTCCCCCAGCCTTGCTCGCTCTCCAGCCAGAGTTGGCACACTAACTGGTTTGCTGGCAAGGTGCTGCTGTCTTGTTCCATGCGGACCTCCTAAATCATTTATCCTGCGAGCCACGAGGGCTTACTGAAAAGGTTCAACACCTGCATATTAGCAAGGCTGTGACCAATCCGTCAATTAAAAATACGCTCTGGCCGTGATTTATATAATAAAAAGTCCCGCGGCGGATGCCGCGGGATAGATGGCTAGTTATCGAGTGGAGCAACACCCCTACCCCCAGAAGGCCATGTTTATACATGTCGCTACTGTCAGCGAGACGATTATCCACGCTGCGGTAACCATCCTTTGGCCTCCAGCTGAAAGTTCTTGTAGCTTCGGCTTTAATCTTCTCTCGAGAAGAATTCCTATACCATTAAGGAAAAAGAATGTAAGCCACAAGATACTGGGACGACGAATGATTAAGGAAACTGGGATATCGTGCCATAAGCCATTAAAAATGAAGACCGTCAGTATACTGAGCCAGCAAGCCCCTCGGAATTTTAGCTTTCTCATCAGATACCTAAAGAGTCGCAGCGACGCCCGATAAACTGGCGGGTTTAGTCGTCTCCAGAACTCCGAAAGACTGGCGGACCGCCATGGTGTCCAAGTCCAAGTTGTAGAGTGCATTGCAGTAACCTCTGTGCAATAAGTGATATAGGCAATATAGCCATCTCTCATAGAAAGTCAATCCCATAAAGGATATATCAGAAGAAGTATGGGCTGGCGTAAGCTCTGTGAATCTGATCGCATCAACAGAATACATATCTTGACTATATGCCTGTGCTTCGCTTATAAGCTACGCAGGGCAACCTTCGCTATACGCCAAACAAGCCTCCCCAATATGCGAAAGCATACCTTGGTGGCGAAGCCAGGCGGTTTGGTCCGTGCTTCGCCTGAAGGCTACGCAGGACAGTCTCCGAGTTCGCTGGCGAAGCCAGGCGAAGTTCCGGCACAGCCGGAACGGAGACTGGTGGAGCTGGGGGGAGTCAAACCCCCGGCCTCACGAATGCGAATCGTGCGCTCTATCAACTGAGCTACAGCCCCATTGTTTTTCCTATCTAGAGTCTAGACGATGTTTTCGTACACAAACTCTTTACTGCCAATTTTTACCATATCGCCTGGCTTTGCACCAGCTTTTTGCAGAGCGGCGATCACTCCCATACGATTGAGCACTTTGTAAAATCGCCCCATAGCTTGCGGGTTTTCGAAATCGGTCCGGATCGCCAGCCGCTCCTGCCGGTGACCGCTAACTAAGTACAAATCGTCTTGCTTTTGGATCTCGAAGCGGGACGAAATGACATCGGCCAGGCCAAAAACTTTGGCCGGAGCTTTAGAGACAGGCTTGGGTAGCTGGCTTAGGGTCAGAATGATTTTGTCGAGCAGCTCCCCTACCCCTTCCTGGCTAACGCCGGAGGCGTAAACTACTGGCAGTTTGCCAAATTTGAGTTTGCGAATTTGCGTCAGCTCGGCTGGGGTAAGACGATCGATCTTGTTGAGCACTACGATCTGTGGCCGCTTGGCTAGCTCTTTGGAATAAGTAGCCAGCTCGGTATTGATAGCGGTAAAGTCAGCTTTGGGATCTGGCCGCGTACTATCGAGCAGATGCACCAACAGCCGCGTCCGCTCGATGTGACGCAAAAACTGAAAGCCCAAACCCTTACCACTCGCTGCGCCTTCGATCAGCCCGGGGATGTCGGCCGCCACAAAGGTGGCGTTTTTCCAACGAGCAATCCCAAGGTTGGGGATGAGGGTGGTAAAGGCGTAGTCGGCGATCTTGGGCTTGGCGTTGGATACCACCGAGAGCAAAGTGGATTTGCCAGCATTGGGCAAGCCTACCAATCCCACATCGGCGATCAGCTTGAGTTTGAGCACTAGATCTTTTTCCTCACCCGGCTCACCCAGCTCGGCGAAGCGGGGTACTTTGAAGCTAGGGCGAGCAAACCGATAGTTACCAAAACCTCCCTTGCCCCCCTGCGCCACCATAAAGCGCTGACCGTCTTTGGAGAGATCGGCCAAAAGCGACAGCTGTTCGTCGTCGCCTTCACCGGTCACCTCGAGCACTTCGGTGCCGACCGGCACCGCTATCTCCAGATCCTCGGCGGTCTTGCCGGTGGACTTTTGGCCAATCCCCTTGTCGCCGTGAGGTGCCCGGTAGATTTTTTTGCGGGTGAGGTCGCTAAGGGTGGTCACATTGTGGTCGGCCACCAACACAACATCCCCACCGTCTCCCCCATCGCCACCATCGGGGCCGCCTTTGGCCACAAATTTTTCACGCCGAAAAGAGATGGCGCCATCGCCACCATTGCCTGCCTCTACATGGATTCGTGCTTCGTCGGAAAACTTATGCATAAAGTTGATCTTAGTATAACAGCAATAGTCGTCATTTGTTGACTTATCGGCTTGCAGAGCCTAAAATACCGATATCTCGTACTTTGGTAACAAGGAGGCGCCTAATGTCAGGGTGGGCTATTGCCATTGTTCTTATCATTATGGCGACAATTGCAGGGTTGAACCTGATAGTCAATCATCGTGCCATTACATACCAACGGGCGGAGAAGGACAAGCGAGCTCGATTCTTGGCCAGACTTCCGACTCCAGTGCGAGCAGTGGTAGAGACCACGAACGCTCGCCTCTACCATCCCACAGCCATTCATCTACATAAGCCAGGCAGAGTGGAGACTTGTACGGCAATTCTAGGGATCGATGGAGAATCTTTTTACATCGAAGGTATCTTGGATGTCCCGAGGCCAGACAGAGACATCTCCGCCATACTACTGAAGTCCTCAGAGTCTACAAATGAGATCTTGTTGCTGGTGGCGTATGTCAGATGGGGGTGCTCCGATGACTTGCTGGATCTACTAAAGACCAATACAGATCTTACGATTGAGTGGGAGGAGGTGCCGTACGGAGTCAGGATCGACAACCCTGCCGAAGATCCTTGCGGTGTAAGAGTTGAAGAGAGAGGTGTTCTGGCAAGAATTCGGGTGTCCGATTTGGACCCTATTCCAGAGCATGCTGAACTTGGGACTGCCAACAAAATTGGCTCAACCCAAGATGCTCAGCGCTCGAAGAGCCACCCGACCATCTCCGCGTAAGATTCCCGTCACCCCCTAGCCAAATCGGCAGGGGGTATTTTTATTTGGCAACCGACCATCGGGGGTGACGATGGTCGGTCTAGGTTATCGAATTATTGGTCTGCTTAGCCGATCTCGCGGTAGTGGATCTGACCAGCTTCGGGGGTAGCAGTATTATGCTCGGGGGTAGCGCCTTGGGCTGCAGTAGCGGCAGATCCATAGCGAGGGCGACGGTACGAAACCATGCTCAGACCAAAGGCCATCAGACTAACGCCACTCCACAACATGGCAGCAGGACCAGAGGCAACCAAGCGGTACCCGAGGTAGGTAGCCTCGGCGCCATCGGCACGGTGGACCTTGACCTGGCGAACACTATCTTGGGTCAGCTCCGGCTCGGCCGGTACCTGGACCTGGATCTGGGTATCGGTCCAGTTGACTACCTGAACCAGCTTGGTACCCAGGTAAACCTTGCTCTGACCATCGACGAAGGCGCCAAAGTTCATACCAGTGATGGTCACCTGCACGGTATTTTGGGCCGATCCGGCGGACGGAGCGATGCTGGTGATTACTGGGCCGGTTCCAATTGGGTTACCGCTACCCACGACATAGGTCGCTGTAGGTAGAGTAGTGGTGCCCAGCAAGTCTTGAGCTGGGCTGGTGGCGTTGGCCACATTGGTAAAGTCGTTGGTTGCACCAGGCGTATAGTCGAAGCTAAACACCACAGTGTCCCCTTGCTGGACATTGGCCTTGGTCTTGAAGGTCAGCTTGGCAAAGGTACCACTACCATTGGTGTAGGTAATGTCCCCACTGCCGGAGGTATTGACCGTACGAGCCATTTTGACCAGGTTGCCATCGGCGGTAATTGGGTTGATGACCACGCCCGGGTAAAAGGTACCGGTCAAAGCTCCAGGATATGCGCCGCTAACGAAGTCGAGTTTGCTAGTATCAAATTTTACGGTCACATCGGCGGCGGCAGAGTTCTGGCCACCGGTGTTCACCAAGACATCGACATCAAAATTTTGCCCAAGCGGGATATTGCCCCCAGGTGGGTTGAAGCTGACAGAGGCCTGCGAGGTAGACACCTGCGCCAAAGCACCGGTCATCGGCAGGGCGACGAGGGCAAGAGCGGCAACAAGGCTGACAAGGAGATTGGTTTTCATTTTTGTTTTTGTTTGGTGGTTTTTCGCCTTACCAAATTATCTTATTATACTACACTTTTGGCATTTTGTCAACCAGGCTACTGCTGATTGATTTCCTGCAGTAGGCGCGCAATATCCAGAGAGTTCACCGCTCCATCACCGTTGAGGTCGAAGGTAGAACCCATGCTCAAAACCGGAACAAAGGTGTCTAGAGGCAAGCTAACGCTGGTAGTGGCGCCCCCAACGGCAAAGGGTACAAACTGGCTAACGAATTGAGGACCGGTGGCAACCAGCCCATAGGCACCGGGAGCCAGCTGAGCATCTAACACAAGATCCTCTTCTTCGGCTTGGGTGGTAATGGTCTCCTCCACCAAGGCAGTGCGGCCAAAATCGCTGGCGGCCACTAGCTTGAGGGTGAGCGGTACTGGCAAAGCTTGCTCGGTATCCCAAGAGATCCGCAGCTCAACCTCACTGTCTTGGTCGGTGGCGGGGGCGGGGTCATCGTTTTGGATTGGATCCCCATTGGTACCACTGTCGCCTCCAGTGATGTCATCAGCTGGATCGGCGGCAATGGCGCTGGTCTGGATCTGCCAACCATACACCGCCGAGCGCTGGGCGAAGTTGTCTTCGTCGAATTCAACGCGCAGCTGCAGGTAGCGAGGCATAACCGAGGCCAAACTTTGGATGGCCGTCTGCACCTCGCCCTCAACACCGCTGACTACCGACAGGTCGAGGGATTGGAAAGAAGCCGAGTCCAGTTCGGCCAAAGTTTCGGCCGAACGATAGCTATGACGAAGCTCGTTGCCAGCCGGCTGATAATATTCTACGCCGATCGACTCTACTATAACGCTGGCGCTTAGATCGATGGCAGGGGTTACAAAAATATGCTCGGTAATTGTATTTTCGGCGGGATCTTCTGCGCTATAGATCGGTGCTACAAAACCACTCTGCCCGGGATCGTCTGGGATATCGGTAAAGCTAGTAAATATACTGGTTCCCTCTTGCACTGGCTGACTCCCTACCACCAACCAATCTGTACCGTCGTCGGCACCCATCAGCTGATCCTCGCTACTGAGCTCGAGGGTACCAATGGTACCAGCCCGACTAGTGAGAAGGCGCAGGACAGTATCGAACCCGGCCGAGTAAACCACGAGCGCTAGCACGATGGCCAGAGCCAAGGCAGGTATAGCGAAGCGACGAAGCCAGAGGGGGGTAGTATTTTGCATGATCAAATATTAATTAGTGGGTAGGGTGTCGCCAGCTCGGAACCAGTTGGTGACCACCCCAACGGCATCCAAGGCGTTGATGGCACCATCAGCGTTGATATCGGGGATCAAACCAACAGCAGTGTTCCCCCACTCGCGAGTAAGGATGGGAAAGTCCAGAGCGTTGACGATATTGTTGGGGTCGAGGTCGCCCGAGTATAGCTGTGCAAAGCCCATGGTGTAAGCATCGGTGGCTGATTGGATAGTGATGCTGGCATCGCCAGCCTGCCACAGGTGTCGGGTGGTGCGGATGTAGCCACGGTAAACCTCGCCAATGGTCAGGCTTGGGATAGAAAGCGTAGCTTTGTTGGTGGTGGCGTTGGTGATGATGTCGGATTTGCTAAAGGCTTGCTGGTCGGCAGCATTGTACAAGCGGAACGAATGGACAGGCTGAATACCATCATTGCCTCCCTGGATCGGCACGGTCAGCTCGAGAGTGATGTCTTTGGTATTGCCTCCACCGCCACCAGCGATCACCAGCTGGGCCGCAACCGAAGTAGTGGTACCAGCGGCGGTGCCAGTGATGTCAAAGAAGGAAGTCTGGGCGGTGGGAGCCGACGCGGCGGTGAGGGTCAGGGTGACTGGGCCGCTCGAGTTGGCAGCGATGGTCGCCGAAGGCGTGTAGACGACGCTGGCGATATTGGTACCAAAGGTAGTTGCGGCGTTGTCCGAGAGCACGATAGCATCGGTAAAGTTGTTTAGGCGTACTACGCTTACTTCAAACTGAGCGCTGGCATTGGCCGACAGCTGTGCAGTAGTGGGAGCAACGGTCAGGATAAAGGGGGCGGTATCGTTGGCATCGTATGCGATCTCGACACTCTGCACCCAGGGCTGAGCGGTGGTATCTCCGACAGGATTGGAGCTAGACATAAAGACTTTGAGCTGGACAAAGGCCACTTCGCTCTGCCAGGACATGCCGTCGAGTGTGAGGTTGGCAGCCACGGTTGGCTCGATGCCGGTAACTTGCAGAAACCCTTCGGAGTCAAAGGTGCGCTGAGCGGTACTGGTACAGAGATTTACCACGCAGAGATTTTCGCCAGCGGTGTTGAAGAATCCGAGCGCAAAGGAAGTATTGGTCAGGACATCGCCAGTAGTGCGGACTGGGTTAAAGTCGGCGGTTAGGCTGGTGAGGTCGGCAAATTGAGATTGGTTGCCGGTCACTAGAAACTTGGCAGAGTAATAGGTAGCGGCCACAGCGCCACTGGCCGGCTGGATAGTGATGGCGTGCGCAGAGCCGACCGATTCGACAATGTCATTGGCGGTGTCCGATCCGCTCTGGCCGACGATCCCCACAAAAGCGTCGGCGTGGTCGCCAATAGTATACGGAGATACATCGCTAACGATCATACTGGCCTGGCCCAAGGCAATGGCGGTCCAGTTGATATCAAACAGATGATAGTCACTTGGGGTGCTAAGCGGGATAACGGTGACTACGAGCAAACCTGGCTCGCTCTTGGAATCTACTTCGGCATTGTGCTCGCGATCGATGATGGCATCGAAGCGAACTTTCTGAGCATCGTAGGTAATGGTGATCTGGCCTTCTTTGACTACCTGATTGGTAGCTAAGTTGCCGACATCGAGCCGCACCGAAGAGGTCACAACGGTACCGATCCCAACAGTTGGCTCGGTCCCGGAGATGAGCACTTTGGCCACAGGAGCAGCGGGCTGGTCATCGACCAGCTGCAGACTCATGACCGAGTCTACGACATCATTAAAGTCGGGGGCATATACAAAGAGGGTGACGGCAAAGCCAGGGCTAACCTCGACTTCGCTGGGAACGGTAATGGTTAGATTGTGCTGGCCATTGCCCAGCTCCCACTCGCCGAGGTCGTAACGATAGACATCGAGGCCACTA
>CAYWVE010000040.1:0-5567 GCA_964461775.1 uncultured Candidatus Saccharibacteria bacterium
ACTACTTCCAGCTTATCACCAACCTTGACGACATCGCTAACTTTTTCTACCCGATTGTTGGCTAGCTGGGAGATGTGGACCAAACCCTCTTTGCCCGGCAACACTTCGACAAAAGCGCCGAAGTCCATAATGCGAGTGACCCGCCCGGTAAAGCGTTCGCCTGGCTCGATCTCGCGAACCAGGTTGCGGATAGCTTGTGCGGCTTGCTCACCCAACACTGCATCGGTGGAGGTGATGTAGGTAGAGCCATCGTCTTGGATGCTAATGCTGGTGATCGTCTTGCCTCCGGCTTGATCGATGATCTCGTTGATAACCTTACCACCCGGGCCAATAACTTCGCCGATGCGCGAAACGGGGACTTTGACGGTAATCACGCGAGGAGCATAGGCCGAAAGCTCTGGACGAGGAGCGGCCAGCACGGCCTGGATTTGATCGAGGATAAAGAAGCGGCCAACCTTGGCCTGGGCTAGAGCATCTTGGAGAATATTGGCAGTGATACCGGCCACCTTGATATCCATCTGAAGAGCGGTGATACCATCGCGGGTACCGGCAACTTTGAAGTCGATATCGCCTTCGTGATCTTCGATCCCACTGATGTCGGTCAGAACCTTGTAGGTAGTGCCGTCGGTAACCAGCCCCATGGCCACACCGGCTACTGGTTTTTTGATTGGCACACCTGCATCCATGAGCGAAAGGGTGCTGCCGCAAACTGAGGCCATCGAGCTGCTACCGTTGGAAGAGAGGATTTCGGATACGACTCGGATTGTGTAAGGAAACTCTTCGCGATCGGGGATGACGGGGATCAGGGCGCGTTCGGCGAGGGCGCCATGCCCAATCTCACGACGGCCGGTCGAGCGCATTGGCCTAGCCTCGTTGACCGAGTAGGGTGGGAAGTTGTAGTGGTGCATGTACCGCTTGGTAGTGTCTTGCTCCATAGTATCGAGGATCTGCTCGTCGTCCAGCGAACCAAGAGTAACAACGCTAAGAGCCTGGGTCTCGCCCCGAGTAAAAGTGGCCGAGCCGTGTGGTCGGGGGAGAACCCCGACTTCAATATTGATAGGGCGGATCTCGTCGAGCTGACGACCGTCGGGACGACGACCAGACTGCAGGACATTCTTTCTAAATTCGTCAGCAACCAAGTGAGCAAAGGCATCGGCCACAACTGTTTCGGGCATCTCCTCGGTGACAAACTGCTCAAAGAGCTGTTGACGGAGCTGCTCAAGGCTGGCGCTGCGATCGGCTTTGTCATGCTTGAAGAGAGCTTCTTCTAAGCGAGGGCCGGCCTGGCTGGCTAGTTGTTGCTTGAGGCTGTGGTTGGCTTCTGGTTCGGTGTGGCTAACCTTCGAGCCTCCAAGTGCAGTAAGCATTTGCAGCTGGACGGCGATGGCAGGCTGCATGGCTTCATGGCCAAAGGCAATGGCGGCCAATATATCTTCTTCGGAGACTTCGGTAGCCCCGGCTTCGATCATCATAATGGCGTCTTTGGTACCAGCCACTACTAGATCAATGTCGCTGGCCTCGCGCTGGGCGTGGGTAGGATTGACTACAAACTGACCGTCGATGCGACCAACGCGTACTCCCGCAACCGGGCCCTTGAAAGGCGCGTTGGTTTGCAGAAGTGCGGCCGATGCGGCGGTGATGCCTAAGATGTCGGGATCGTTGACCATGTCGACTGAGAGGATGGTGACTACAACCTGAACATCGTTGTAGAAGCCCTTGGCAAAGAGGGGACGCAGCGGGCGATCAATGAGCCGACCAGCCAATACAGCGTCGTCACTAGGACGACCCTCGCGCTTAACAAAGCGACTGCCGGAGATTTTGCCGGCAGCGTACATACGCTCTTCGTACTCGACCATCAGGGGAAAGAAGTCGATGTGATCCCGTGGCTTGTCGGCAACTACAGCAGTAGCCAAGACGACTGTGTCGCCTAAGCGGAGGGTAACGGATCCACCAGCCAGCTGGGCTAGCTTGCCGATTTCGAGCTCTAGGGGAAAGGCGCCAACGGTGGCGCTAAACTTTTGAATCATAATTGTCCTTGGTTAAAAGTTCCCACCAGGACAAAGCCAGGAGAAAGGGCACATCGAGGATCTGCGCTTGCTTCTGACTTTTCTCTGCCCGAGGCAGGAGAGTTATATTACTTACGAATTTTCAATTTCTTGACCAACTTGGCGTAGGTCTCTGGGCTGGTTTTGCCCAGGTAGCTGAGTAGGCGGCGGCGATTACCGACCATCTTAAAAAGACCCTGGCGGGAGTGGAAGTCCTTCTTGTGCAGCTTAAGATGCTCAGTTAGCTCGGCGATCCGGGTGGTAAGCAGGGCAATCTGAACCTCGCTCGATCCGGTGTCCCGCTCGTGCTGCTGATGCTGCGTAATAATTTGCTTCTTCTTTTCGATATACGCCACAGGCGTCAGGTTAGGATTAACGAATTTGAGCTTACCACAAGCCAAAAATAAACGCAAGAGCTATCCCTGCTCTACAGGAGTAGGGGCCGCTGGGGTTGGCTGTAGGCGCTGACGCTGGAAACTTTCAGCCTGGGCCAAGACGAGCTGCTCAGCTTCTACCAGGGTAGTATCTGCCAGCTGGAAGGCGGCTGCTCCTGGGTGTCCGCCCCCACCAAAAAGGCGGGCGAAGGCGGCGGCGTCGACGCCGCGGGCGGTCCGGATGCTGCCGTATATCTTCCCGGGTGCGCGCTCGGATAGGAGAATGGTCAGATCGGTCTCGGGCACACTTGTCATCAGCTCGTCGATAAGGCCACTGATATCTTCAGGGGTGGCAGAGACAGCGTTGATTTCGTCTAGACTCACCTGAGACCAAACCACCCGCAGCTCTGGTCGATACTGAAGGCGAGTGAGGATTTTGCCCCAGAGCCGAAGACTGGCCAAGGTTTTGGTCTTGAAGAGGTGTTTGACGATATCCTGCTGCCGAGCACCGAACCCAACCATCTGAGCCGCAACGGTGAGCGACTTGGGAGTAGTGTTGGAGTGCTGAAAAGATCCAGTATCTGACACGATACCAGTAAGCAGGCAGGTAGCAATATCGGCGTCGATCTCTAAGCCAAGGGCTTCGATGAGGCTCACCAAGATTTCGCCCGTAGAGGTGGCGGTGAGGTCGACCAAGTTTACTGCCCCAAAATAGCTATTGCTCGCATGATGATCGATGTTGATAATGGGAACTTCTTGGAAGAGTCCGGGGTTTTGTCCGTAGATCTTGCCCAGCTGATCTAGGTCGGCAGCATCGAGAGTGATTATGAGGTCGTACTTTGGCCCACCGTGCGAGATACTAATCTGGTTTTCGCTATAGGTACCGCGCTTGGGGGTGATAACGATATTGAGCTGGCCATCGGCAAAGTTATAGGAGAGCTTCTCGGGTTCAGCCTCTGGATTGGTGAGGGTGATCACGAAATCGCGTAGTCCGTTGAGCTCTGTGGCAATCTGAGAAAATTCTGGCAAAAAATGGTAGCTAGCGGGAATGGGGTCGATGACATAGATAGTGGCTTCTTTTTTGAGCTGAGAAAGGCTCAGCCAGAGGCCGAGGGCGGATCCGATGGAGTCGCCATCGGGGCGGCCAGGAGCGATCAGGATGCGTTGCGCTCGCTGAATCTGGGCCACCGCTTGTTGTTTTGGGGTGATTTCGGTAGGCATAATAACAGGCCAGTATAGGAGCTGGGGGAGCGAATGTCAAACTAGAGCCAAAAAGGGCTTTACCGCCAAGAATAAATGGTTTAGACTGGGTCGGTAATTCAACGAGTTTTATTATGCCGATTATTAAATCAGCCAAAAAGGCGGTGAGCAGCGCAAAGCGCAAGCACCGTACAAACCAGACTCATCGGAAGCAGTATAAGGAGGCAGTTAAAGCCGTCCGGACTGGTACTGGGGAGCTGGGTCAAGCATTTAAGGCCTTGGACAAAGCGGCCAAAACAAATGTGATCCATGCCAATAAGGCTAGCCGCCTGCGCTCGCGTTTGGCTAAGCTATTGGCGAAGTAGCTAGGTCTAAGCGACCTAAAAAATAGTTGAGGGCGTCATCGGAAGCGATGGCGCCCGTTTTGATACCCCAATCAAGATCGGCCAGGACAACATAGAGAGCTCTCAGATCAGCCAAAGAAGCTCCGCGATAACTCAACAGCTTGCCCACCATGTAGGGGTGGAGTTTGGTTTGGTTGGCGATGCTAGCGGGTGAGCCGGGCGACTGTGCGGCTATATCATGCACCCGAATGAGGGAGCGGAGCTGGGCTGCCAGACCCCCAACCAAGCGCTGGGTGTCGACACTGCGGTCCAGCTCGTGCTGCAAAATTTGCTGAGCAGACCTGAGATCGCCAGACAGAATAGCATCGGTCAGCGCAAAGTCGGATTCGTCTGGAGTCATAGGAATAAGCCAATCGATTTGGTTGCGATCAAATGGCTGGGGCAGAGAAGCAAGCTTGGCTAGGTTGGATTCAAAGGCCCAGAGATCTTGCTGGCTGCGACGCCAGAGCCAATCGACCTGGGCGGCAGAGAGTTGCGGACCGATGGCACCTGCTACCTCGTGAAGGTAGCGACTCAGCGCTTCGCCGCGCAAGGGCTCAAACCGCTCCACCTGGAGTTGGGGGATTTGGGTGAGAATGGTGATCTGCTCCTGAGCAATATCGGCCGCCCAAATAATTAGTTCGGTAGCTGGGTCGATCCCTGCCAACAAGCCTAGCAGGGGTTCGGGGATCTGGGCTGGCTCATCGGAGCTGGCTACAGCCACGAGCAGTTGTGGGATAGCAAATAGGGAAGGGGTGGCGAGTGCCTGCACTAGTGCGGAGTCGCTCAGAGCGAGCCTGGTAACTACGGCCTGCGGAGATTGTAACAAAAAATCATGGCGAAGATCCCGGAGTCGCCTTAGGCTACGAAAAGTGTCGGTACCATGTAGTACTCGGATCATAACTCTTCGGTAACAGGGGAGTCAGCGTCGTTTTCGTCTTCTGACTCGATCGCTGGTGGGAGGTTGTTGAGATTGGTGTCGACCGGCTCGGCCTCGGCCACTCCGCGCAAATATTTAGCCGCCCAAGGAATATAGAAGCTGCTGAATGTGTCGTTGTGAACAGTAGCCCCGGCGGCATCGACTACCTTGCGATATAAAACTGCGCTGGCGCCCTGGTGAGCAACCTCGACCTGCTGAATCTCGCCGGGAGGGAGGGTGGAGGTATCGATGTAGATAGGCGCAGGAGCAGGAGTAATTTTGGAGATATAGGGGCCGTCGAGAGTCACGGTGCGCTCTGGGTCAGTGCCATAAAAATCAAAGATCAACTCATCGCCTTCGATATGTGTGTCGATCATCATATGCTGAGCGGTATCGTTGGTAAATTTGAAATCGGGGTATGGATCGTAGACAGTCGCATCGGTGCCGGCCGGCTCGTAGTAGGCGACGCGGTAAGAATGGTTGCGTCGCTCGTCGATACGCAATCCGGTATTGAGAGCGGCGCGAAATGCGGTGGTGATCGCACACAATCTGTGCCGGATCCTCCCACCACAGATGCACCTCTTTCGCGGCGAAGGTCTCAGTGAGGCGGCCCCAAGCGTCCACCTTTTGCTCGCCGTCGTCATAG